>PUOG01000300.1 GCA_003552745.1 Spirochaetaceae bacterium | reverse complement strand
TGCTGCTCGACCGCCTGGAGCCGTTCTGCGAATCGGCGCAGCTCATGCCGGCTGCGATGGAAGCACGCATCCTCCGCTGCCTGATGGCCGAAGACGGAGGCGATCGACCCGCCGCGCTCGCGCATCTGGCCGCCGCCGTTCGGGAGCTGGCGCCGGAGGGGTACGTCTATCCGTTCGCATCCGAGGGCCCGCCACTGAAGAAGCTCCTCTACGCACTGCTGCGCTCGCCGGGTGCGCCGAAGGAGACCGCGGCCGTACTCTCGGCGATCGGTTCCGGCATCCGAACGAGCGATGGAAACGCCGGCGGGCGTGCGTCCGGTATTCCGGCGGCCGGCAGCCAGGGGGATGGCGGCCGCTCCGGCGATTCGCATCTTGTCGAACCGCTGAGCGACCGGGAGATCGATGTGCTTCGACTCATCAGCGAAGGGCTTTCGAATCGACAGATCGCCGAGAAGCTCTTCGTCTCACTGAACACCGTGAAGTGGCACACCGCCAACATCTACGGCAAACTCGGCGTCGAGGGACGCACCGGCGCGATCGCCCGCTCGCACGAGCTCGGGGTGCTCGGCGGATAGCACGGCCGGCGTTACCGGTGCGGCGACCGGTCGGGCGCTCTTCCATCTGCGAAGCAGCACCACGGTGACCGCCGCACCCGCCGCTTCGGTGACGACCAGGGCGAGCCAGATACCGGTCGCTCCGAGGATCGCCGGCAGCACCGCAAGTGCAATTACCGGAAACACGAGCCCGCGCCCCGCGGCGATCGCGAGCGACATGCCCGCCTTTTCGATCGACGTGAAGAATGCCGACCCGATCATCCCGACCGCCGCGAGCGGGATTGACCATGTGATGATGCGGATCGCGTCGGAGGCGACGGCGATCGCCTCCGGATGATCGGGGACGAACATCAGCGCCATGCGCGCGGCGCCGAGATGTGCGCCGACTGCGAGCACCCCACCGATCATCACGCCGGCTACAAGAACGATACCGGCAGCTTCGGTGACCCGATGAGCGAGTCCAGCACCGTGATTCTGGCTCAGTACCGGCTGCGATCCGGCGCCGAGCGCGTTGAAGAATACCGCCGCGAGCATCAACACGTACTGCACGAGTGCGAATCCGGCGACTCCGACCGGACCGATCAGATCCATCAACGCCCGGTTGAACATCAGCGTCACAATGCCGAGTGCAATGGCGCCAAGCAGTTCCGACGATCCGTTCACCGCTATTGCCGAGATCACCCGGAACCCGCCGGTCGGTCGCGATATTCTCAGCCCGGCGCTTCGCTTGACCGCCTTCGCGATGAAGTAGGCCATGAACACCGTCGCGGAGAAGCTCTGGCCCAACGCCGAAGCGAGCGCTGCGCCGGCTATCCCCATATCGAATACGAAGAGAAACACGTAGTCGAGCCCGATATTCAGAAGCGCCCCGCCGACCATTATCAGCGTGGCGAAACCGGCCTGCCCGTCGTTGCGAACGGCCTGATCGAGGATGAAGCTCACGATGTATGCTGTGAAGAACGGTGCAATCGTCACGAGGTACAACCGCGTCAACCCCTGAACGCCGTCACCCGCGCCGAGCGCCGCGGTTAACGGCCCGGCGAACAGCAGCGAACCGATGGTGCCGAGCAGACCGAGACCGAAACCGAGCACGACGACAAGCGACAGAACACCGCGCGCCTCGCGCTCTTTGCCCGAGCCGAGAAGGAATGCGATGCGCGCATTACCGCCGACGCCGATCATCACGGCGAGGCCGACCAGCACTGCTATCACCGGATAAAGAATATTCACCGCCGCGAGCGCATCCGGACCGAGCCGGCGGCCGACCATCATCCCGTCGACGATCTGATAGAGCGCCATGACGAGCATCGAAACCATCGCCGGGCCGCAATTCTTCGCGAGCAACCGCCCGACCGGCTCATGCAGGAATCCACTTTTGTTACTCATGTCACTTCCCCCGGCTCGGTATATGGATTATACTCTACAGTATTAGCATACCGTTCCGTATCGGATACGATAGAGTATCTACATACTGATCGGTATGTCAATCACTTCTTTCTGGTGGAGATGCGAATATGACACGAAAACGGAGATTGACACGCGAGGAAGCGAAGGCGGAGACCCGGAGGGCACTTCTCGATGCGGCGGCGGAGGTTTTCGCCGAGCACGGCTTTCACGGGGCATCGATCGACACGGTCGCCGAGGCGGCCGGGTACACAAAGGGTGCGGTGTATTCGCACTTCTCGAACAAGGACGAGCTCTATCTCGCTCTGCTCGACGAACACCTCTCCTCCGAAGGGCCCCAGGCGATCGCGCTGCTCGAATCCGGCGCGCCGATCGAATCGTTCGCCGCGGAGATCGAAGCGCGCCTTCCGGAGGAAGTCGAGAAAATGCGCGACTGGGGTCGCCTCACCTACGAGTTCATCCTCCACGCGATGCGTAACGAAGAGGTCCGACGCCGGCTCTCGGACCGATTCGAACGCGCTCGCGACGAGTACGCGGCAACCCTCGAAAAACGGTATGCTGCTATCGGCGAGCCGCCCCCGATCGAAATCGAGAAGCTCGCGACCGCACTCATGGCATTCGAGAACGGAATGAGCATGATGGGGCTGGTGAATCCCGAGTTGATCACCGGCGGGGTGTACTCCCGGACGCTCGAGCGGCTGCTCGAACGGTGAGCCGGAGCGGAGGCCGGCGAGCTTCGCCGACGACACATCCCGCGAGGCGCTGTGAAGTACTTTCTGGACACCAGTAGCTGCGTCTACTATCTCAAAGGCACGCATCGTTCCGTCGCAGAGAAACTCGTGACGCTTCATCCGGAGGACATCCGAATCGCTTCGATCGTGAAGGCGGAGTTGCTCTACGGGGCGTATCGA
>PUOG01000227.1 GCA_003552745.1 Spirochaetaceae bacterium | reverse complement strand
CGAGCGTCACGCTGAGTTCCTTCTGGTTCACTACTATACGCATTGAGTTCGTTCTCCCCGGTCTCTACTGGTTCTGCTGCAAACCCTCGAGCCTGCGTCGCATCTCTTCCATGCTGTCGATCGCGCCTTCCATTTCCCCGAATTCGCGACGAAGCTGGTCCTCGCGCCTGTCCAATCGCTCACTCTGCCGGTCGATTTCGGTCTCGGCGCGATCGATGCTCGAGCTGATACTCTGCTGTCTCGTGGCGAGAAGTCCTCCGGTCTGTGTGAAGCCACGAGCGTAGCGCTCGACTTCGAAGGCTGCGCCGGAATCGATCGACCCGTCGCCGCTCGAATCGCGACCGAAAAGATCACGAAGTGCACGGTGCTCGTTCCTGACTGCTGACTCGAATAGGTCTTCATCGAGCTCGAGATAGCCGCGCAGCCGATTGTAATCGAGCCCACTCCCCGGCTGTCGGCTGTCGGTCGACACACCTATCTGGGACAGGAGACGAATGCGGTTGCCGGCACTCGTCTCGTACGGGTTCATCATAATCGTCTGCAGGCGGCTGCGAAGCTGATTGAGAGTTGTGTTTCCCTGCAGCCGACCGAGCCGTTCTTCAGCGGCCTCGACTTCGTCGGGTTCGAGCCACCCGATCTGATCGATCACCGAGCTGTCGGTTCTCGTCAGGATGTTGATCTCGGTCATCACGTCGTTATAGCTCACAAGGAACTCGATTACCCGTTCTTCGATTCGCTCGAAGTCGGGTTCGATTTCCAGTGTGGCTGTTCCGGGCCGATGCAGCTCGAGGGTCACGTCGTCGATCACGTCGTCGATCTCGTTCGTGTCGCGCGTCGCTCGAACTCCGTCTACGGTGAATACCGCGTCAGCGGCCTCCTCGAGCGCCGCCCTCGGCACGTACTCGCCGGGCCGGTCAGGATCGATAATGCGTGCCTCGCGTATACGGACTTCGCGAAATGTGTTGCGGTTGCGTACCGCGAGGCCCTCGAATTGGTCGGCAACCTCGCCGACGGGGATCTCGACTCGGACGAAATCGTCGGTATCATCGAGTTGGGGCAGGGCGATTTCCCTGCCATCCGAGAGAACATAGAGTATCTCGGGATCCTCTATTTCCTCGGGCGGCTCGGGAGGGAACCACTCCGGGATTTCCACCAACGAATCGACGAACGGCACTCGTACGTCGTCGAGTTCGACAGCTCCGAGGTCGGGCAGCTCGGGGCCTTCCGGAGGTTCCGGTTCCTCGTACTCCGGCTCACCGAAATTGATGACCGAAAGCTCGATTTCCAGTACGAAGTTGTCCTCGAGCGCAATCTCTTCGGTGTGAATCGCGGCGGAGGCGGTCGGCCCTACGCGCAACTCCTCTTCGACGATCGCAGCCTCGCCGCGATCACCGTCGTCCAGTACGGTGTTCGCCGGTGTCGGTGAGACATCGAAGCTTACACCGAGCTCTTCCTCGATAACGCCGCTTTCGAGGGCGAAACCGAGGGCATCTTCGCCGAACTGCAGTCGATTCTCCGCTCCGGTACGCCGTGATCGAAAAACGAGCACGCGAGTCTGTGAGGTGTCTCGAATCGATCGAACCTCAATAAGGTCACCGGCCCGTTGATTGGCCGTCTCGGCAAAATCCTGCAGCGTGCCGCCGGGGAAATCGAAAGCGGCACTTTCCTCGCCGACACGGAACTCATATCGCCCGGGAGGTACTTCAAAATCTTCCGGAAGTTGTTCGGACTGAAACACGTCGGCGGTCGCTATCTGTTCGACATCAATCGTCGTTCGCCGCTGTTCGGCCTCGCGGTCAGCCCGTGCGCTGACGGTATCGGAATCGGAGCTGCCGGCTCTGCGGTCGCTGAACGGATTACGAAAGCCGAAGAGCTCGGACGCGGACTCTTCGAGACTCGAAAGATAGCCGCCGATGCGGTTCCACGCATCGCGCTCGGTTTCCAGCTCTTCAATCCGGCGCTCCTGGCGGCGAATCGGCTCGCTTTCGGCGTCGAGAATATCGTCGATCATGCCCTCTGTATCGTACCGGCTCGAAACGCCGGGAATATTCGGTTCGGCTAATGCCAAGCCGGCGATGAACGGCAGGACAGCAAAGGCTATGAATCGTCTTGTGAAGCTCAATCGCTGATGCACTCGGCCCATAGAAGCCCCGAACAGAAGGATATCACGCTCAAGAGGAAGCTTCGACCGGCGTTCTGTTCCTGCGGCGTCGGCGCAGGTGCGCGAAATGCGATCAGATCTGTTCGTCCAACAGCATTCCAATTGCCTCGCGCATACGCGCCTGTATACGCTGAAGCGAATCGGGTGGAAGCTCCTTTATAACCTTATCGGTTTTTGCGTCGATGACCTTGACGACGATGCGATTCAGCTCTTCGTTGACGGTGAACTTCAGGCGCTTGTCTATTGCCTGCGTGCTCGTCTGGATCTCCCGCACCATCTTCTCGATTTCATCACGAGTCGGTGCGAACTCGCTGAAATCCACGTGTTCCCTTCCCTGGGTCCGACGCGGCGTCCCCACCGACCCGACGAGGTCGAATCGTGGATTAGACGGCAGATGACCTGCAATTTCCATTCCCATACATCTTACCTCCGTGTAAGAAGCGGTCGGGGGAGGGCGCGAGACCTCCCGTTATCCGACCTGAAGCTTTTACGCGTGTACGCCACACACGTGAAGATGACGTCCAGCGATCTTCACGGCATTCATGGCGAACGCTTGCCCGCACATCGTGTCGAAGGAGCTCGGAGCAACGTCCTTCATCGGGCGATCATCCCAACAGCTGCAGCACCGACTGCGGCATAATGTTGGCCTGAGCCAGCATCGCCGTGTTGCTCTGCATGAGAATCTGATTGCGAACGAAACTGACCATTTCG
>PUOG01000219.1 GCA_003552745.1 Spirochaetaceae bacterium | reverse complement strand
TCATCCGGCGCGATCCGCACAACCGAAAGCGTTTCGCATGGTCGGATTCGAGCGGTAAGTCGGCGACGACCGAGTATCGCGTGCTCGCGCGATTCGAAGGACAGTCGCTGGTAGCCCTTGCACCGAAGACCGGCCGGACGCATCAGCTGCGCGTGCATATGCATCATTGTGCCTGTCCGATAATCGGGGATGAGGTATACGGGCGTCGCCACCCACTCGGCCTCATGCTCCATGCTGCTCTGCTATCGATCAGATTGCCGGGCGAGCGAACCGCACATACCTTTACAGCTCCGCTTCCGGAGCGAATTCGTAGTTTGATTTGGGAATATGCTTCTCAGGCGCGGTTTGAAGCTCAACGTTGGTACGACGTTCTGCGCGAATGGTAGTTGGTGGTCCGTACGCCGGGAAGACGAACGTTTCGGGGCGGAGGTCGGCGAGGACGCTTTGAAGGCCTTCAATGAGGAGGGCCTTCGCATAGCCTTGCGGCAGGTCGCTTATAAGCCCGGCGGAAAACATCGGGCCGGGAAAGAGCGCTCCACCGATCAGATACATCACTCCGTCGACCCAGCTACCGGGGAGCCGTATCGCTCTCACATCGAAGGCGGCGACGCGGAACTCTTCGGTGTCGGTGATTTCGCGTGATCGTTGCTGGTCGGTCGGCGGCTGTCGGCCGAATACCGGGCAGTCATAGATTCGCTGAAAGGTGCGAACGCCTCCGGCGTGGTGGCGCTCGTTACGGGTCAGGAGAATCGCAGCCGGCTCGAACCGGTGATCCTCTATGATCGCGAGAAGCTCGGCATCCATACTTCCGGGATCGATTACGATCGCTGCGCCCGGACCTTCGGGCGCAAGTACGTAGGTGTTCGAAAAACCTTCGAGCGAGAGGTGATGGAAAAGCCTCATACGAGATCTCCGGGTATTCCGTAGGCCGCGTACTTCTCATGCCCCGGAATGCCGTGTGCACCCTGAAGGTTGCACGATCGGTATCGAAGATTCACGCGAGACGAGCGAGTGAAATCGGTTCCCTTCACGTTACAGTCACTCAAGAGGCTGTCGCTGATTTCCGCGCCGATAAAACGGCAATCGAGCAGATCGGATGCAGTGAAAACGGTTTTGTGTACGGTACTGCCGTTGAAGTTGACCTGCAGCAGTGTGGCGTTGTTGCCACCACATGAGTCAACGTAGGAGCAGGTGAATACCGATCCACGCAGGCGGGCATCGTCGAAGCGGCAACCGATGAGAACGGCAAAGTCGAAAAAAGAGATGTCGATCATCGCACCGGTGAAGTCACAGTTGATTATCCGGCATCCGCCGAACGTACAGCCGTTCAACACCTTGTTTCGGAAATCGACTCCCTCGAGAGTGAGACCTTCGAAGGCGATCCATTCGAGTTCGCGGTTGTTGTCGATAATCTCTCGGAGTCGATCGTGACACGTGGTTCCAACGTGTTGTGCGCATCTATCTCCGTCGAGAACCGCGACACCGGTACACCCCGGTTCGCCGCAGGTCGCCTTCTTTACCATACCGCGGGTGAGCCTACAGCGCCTTCGCCATTCGGGCAAGTGCGCGGCCGGGTCGAGGCGCCGCCGAATCGAGCCTTGACCGTGACGCGATCACGCCTCGACAACGGCCTTCCGAGGGGGTAGAGTCATACCGCTACCAGCCCTCGCAACGGAAGCCGTTGCTAATACACAAGGAGTTTCCTATGTCGTCTCTTTTCGGCGTGCAGAGCTATTGTTTTCGTAATACCAAGGATAACGCACAGACCGCCGAGCTCGTGAAATCGTGTGGACTCGATACCATCGAGGTATGCCGGGTCCATGTCGACTTCGACGACGAATCGGCACATGTCCCGACGATCGAGGCGTATCGCAACGCCGGCGTTCAGATTGTCAGTATCGGTGTGAACGCCATCGGCAACGACGAAACGAAGGCACGCTCTCTGTTCGAGTTCGCGCGGAAGGCGGGTCTCCGGCTCATGAGTATCGACTTTCAGATCGACGCCGTTCCCGAGTGCTTTGCCCTGGCCGACCGGCTGGCGGAGGAGTACGATATCCGGTTAGGGGTCCACAATCACGGGGGACGGCACTGGCTCGGTTCCGCGCAAGCGCTGCAGTGGGTGTTCTCGCAGACTTCCTCGCGGATCGGCGTGTCGCTCGATACCGCCTGGGCGCTCGATTCGCGGGAAGACCCGGTAGAGATGGTCGGTCGCTTCGCAGATCGCGTGTTCATCGTACACCTGAAGGATTTCCTTTTCGATGAGGCGCGAAACCCACGCGACGTCATTGTAGGCACGGGGAATCTGGATCTGCCGGCACTCGACAAGGCTCTTGCCGATACCGGATTCGCCGGTCCTGCGATTCTCGAATACGAAGGGGATGCAGATGACCCGGTGCCGTCTCTGCGCGAGTGCGCCGAAGCGGTACGCGCCTCGATGCCGCGGACGATCTCACGGTAGGAGCGGGCCACTGCGGGAAAACCGCGGCCGGCAGCCGGGTTCGCTTTTGACATCGCGATCGTACTCTGAAATGCTACGCGAATGCAGATACGGAAGGTGGTGATCGCCGGATGCGGCGGCATTACCCGGGCATGGATGGACGCAGTCGAGCGGTTCGACGACGTGGAGATTGTGGGTCTCTGCGATCTCGACAACGGTCATATCGATGCGTTCAAGCGCCGGTGGCAACTTCCGGCGGTTGTCGTCGGCAGTGACCTCGGGCAGGTCATCTCTGAGAGCGCAGCCGACACCGTTTTCGATTGCACGATACCGGAGGCTCATCCGTCGATTACGCTCACAGCCCTCGAGTGCGGCTGCGATGTGCTCGGCGAGAAGCCGATGGCGCCGTCGCTCGAGCAGGCCCGCGAGATGGTTG
>PUOG01000125.1 GCA_003552745.1 Spirochaetaceae bacterium | reverse complement strand
GACCACGCTTGTCGGGGTGGCGGCGGTGCTCCTGGTGGCCGCGATCGTCTCGACGCCCACGCCGGTACGGTAAGAGACGTCCGCCGTTCTCATCACTGTTTGCTCACCGCGGTTTCTCGCGATAGTATCGAGTACGGAGAAGCTATGGCGACGATTTCGGTGACCGGCTCCGCGCTGGTCGACTATTTGTACGGATCGGTTGACTTCAGCTCCGAAGCGTTCACGCGTTACCGCTCCCACCGTGACGGCGACGGCGGATTGCGAGTCGGCGGATTGGTCTTCGCCGAGGATCTTGAGGCGTTCGCCGGGAAGAGAGTGAGCGAGGTTCTCGCCGATATCGTCGGAGAGACCGAGGCCGACGCACAGAACATCGGCGGTCCGGCTGTCGTAGCGGCGATTCACGCCGCACAGGTCGGCATCGGAGACGGGGTTGCGGTTCGCTTTCACGGGACACGCGGCGATGACGAGGCCGGAGAGATGATCGTGCGTTCGGCCGGTCAGACGCCGCTCGGTCTCGATGGATACGAGGTCGGCGAAGGGCCGACCGCATCAACCATCGTTCTTTCGGATCCGAGCTACGACGGTGGCGCCGGTGAACGCTGCTTTATCAACACGATCGGCGCCTCGTGGCACTACAGCATCGAACAGCTCGGGCAAAGCTTCTACGATGCGGATATCGCGCTGTTCGCCGGGACGGCGCTCGTTCCCGGCCTGCACGACCATCTCGACGAGTGTCTCGCTCATGCGCGGCAGGCGGGGGCGGTCACGGTCGTCGGGACGGTATACGACTTTCGCAACGAGCAGCTCGCTCCCGGCGCGCCGTGGCCGCTTGCCGGCAGCCGCGATTCGTGGCGCGATATCGATATCGTAGTCACCGATCAGCTGGAGGCGCTCAAGATCACCGGAGCCGACGATGTCGACGAGGCGGTGGATACCTTTCTCGACGGCGGCGTCGGTGCGGCGATCATCACCCGTGGGGTCGACGATGTCGTCGCCGAAAGCCAGCGGGCTCCGCTGAACCGTTCCGGGCGAATGCGGCTGCCGGTTTCGCATCTGGTCCGACAGCATCATCGTGACGGCGGCGGACCGTTTGCGGGACAGATCGGAGACACGACCGGCTGCGGCGACAACTTCGTCGGCGGGCTGGTGCACGCGCTCGCGGTCCGGCTCGACCGCATGGGCACGAGCGAGCGCGTCGCCCGCCGTGACGCGGCGATGATCGATCCGGTGGATCTGCTCATGCCCGCCGTGGTCAGCGGCGGTTTCGCGAGCTTCTATCTCGGCGGCACGTACCGGGAGCGTGAACGCGGCGAGAAGATGCGACTGCTCGCTCCGTACCTCTCCGCCTACGCCGAGCAGATCGGGCATTCCGGCGGATGAAGCTCCTGCAGATCGGCGCGGGTAGCATCGGTCGGGCGCTGGTGGGCCCGCTCTTCGCCGATGCCGGATGGGAGGTCGTTTTCGCCGATGTCGATCGTGAGCTCGTCGATCGGCTGAACGGCGAAGGCGGCTACAACCTTACCACATGCCACCCGGTCGATGGATTTACGACGCGGCGAATAAGCGGCGTGCGGGCGATCGGCGCCGACGACCCTCATGCGCTCGCTCGCCACGCAACCGACGCCGACCTCATTGCTACGTCGGTCGGAGCAGGTGCGCTCCCGGCACTCCTTCGGGCACTCGCTGTCGCGCTTGCCGGCAGAGATTTCGCCGTCGATCTGCTTCTCGCCGAGAACGCTCCCGGAGCTTCCGATCTCGTTCGACGCGCGCTCGGCCCGAGCCCGGCTGTCGGCGTCGTGGAGACGAGTATCGGTAAGATGGTCCCGATCGTGCCGGAGGCGGTTAAAGCGAACGATCCGCTTCAGGTGCGCGGCGAACCGTACAACACGCTCATCTGCGATGCTCACGGATGGATCGATTCCCCGCCTGCCGTCGCAGGGCTGCACCCCGTGGACAACATTGCCGCGTACGTTGAGCGCAAACTGTACGTTCACAACCTCGGCCACGCGGGAGTCGCCTATCTCGGCCACTGCGCCGACCCGACGTGCCGAACGATCGTCGAGGCACTCGAAATCGACGGCGTGCGCGAGGGTGTCGAGGCGGCGATGTGCTCGGCTGTCGCGGCGCTGCGGGCGAAATATCCGGATGACTTCACCGACCGGGAGCTTCACGAGCACGTCGAAGACCTGCTCTATCGCTTCGGCAACCGGTACCTCGGTGACACGGTGCACCGGGTCGGTCGCGATCTCGCGCGAAAGCTCGGGCCGCGCGAGCGGTTGATCGGTGCGATGCGCCTCTGTATCGCCTTCGGGGTGGACATCGATCCGATTGCGCGAATCGCCGCGGCGGCGCTCGTCTTTCGCGCTCCGGACGAACGGGGAGAGCTCTATCCGCCTGATATCGCCGTGCATGATCGTTTGGCACGTGACGGTGTCACACGTGTCGTCTGCGAGATCTCAGGCCTGTCCGAACAGCGACCGGAGGAGCTCCAAATTCTCAATGCGATCGAGCGTTTTTGCGTTCGAAAATAGTGGGTGTGCGACGAAACCGTCGGCCCGCGACCGCCTGGAAGCTGGACCGTCTATGCCAACCTGTGCCATTTTCGCGAGATAGCTGTCGCGGCTGCGCCGGTGGGACGCCGCGCGAGTGTCAGGCAGCGGAAATTTGAGAGTTGGGGGGTAGGAGATGAGAGCATTCGACTGGTATTTCAAGACGAGTCTGCTCGCGCGAATTCTGATCGGACTGGTCGCCGGTGCGGTCGTCGGGCTCATAGTCGGGCCGCCGATCGAGGTGATTCAGCCGCTCGGCAACCTTTTCGTCCGGTTGCTGCAGATGATCGTCGTTCCGGTGATCCTCTTCACGCTGGTCGTCGGTGCGGCGAGCGTAAGTCCGG
>PUOG01000274.1 GCA_003552745.1 Spirochaetaceae bacterium | reverse complement strand
GGCGACTCCTGGTACGCAACCGAGAAGTTGCGCCGCATGAGCGCAAGTCCTTCGCCGGTGGCGACACCGCCCGGCGTCGCGTCCGCCTGCCGGCGCAGTCGCGGACTCAGTGTGGTATTGAGCGAAGGAACGTGGACGCGAAGGTATTCGCCGTCGCTGAGGATGAACTGTTCTTCCGGTTCGCTGAACTCGATGTAAAGGAGATTCGGCTCCTTATGGTAGAGCGTACCCTCCATGCGGTCATCCTCGGTAGTCATGACGATCTCGGCGACATAGTCATCGAAACCGGCATACTCCTCTGCGACCCGCCGCAGAAGCTCTGAAGCGGTACGGATATCCTGACCAAATATCGGCGCCCCGAGAAGGAACAGGCAAAGTGTCACAGTCAGAATCTTAATGGTCGATTTCATACGCGTATTAGCCCCGCTCAATTCGGCGCTCAGTGTAGTATGACCCTACGCGCCTCTGTCAATATAAGCCCCGATCGCACCCTTTTCACGATCCTTGTGAGCGGATCGTCCGAATTCGGTCACGAAGCTCGGCGGCTCTTTCATAGTCTTCCTCACGAACCGCCTTATCGAGCTCTTCCTTCAGCTCGGTTTCTACCGGTTCGTCGCTCGGGCCGAGTTGCTTGAGTGCCGTCTTGAGGTAATTCACCGAGCGTATCCGCTCGAACTGGAACGCCGGGCTTTCGAGATCCTCCATCGACTCGATATCGTCGATTGCATCTTCGATAATCGACACCGCCGAATGCTTCTCCTGCCCCTTCATCGCCGTCATCGCTCGTGCCATTGCATTCATGCGCACAATGTACGGCTTGTACTGCACCACCGCGTCGCGATCCTCGTCGCTGTGACAGTAGCTCTCGAAAAGTCGACACATGCGCAGATTGTGCAGCGTATCGGCGGCGACCCGGTCGTAGTCGTTCATCTGAAAGAGAAGGAGGTATCGATAATAGAAGAGGATGGCTTCGCTGTGCAGCAGATCGCAATCCTCATGAGAGAGCTCGAACCCGTCATCGGTACCGAACTTGATGATGTGTTCGGTCACTCGTGACTCCATCTCATCGAGGACCGTTTCTTTTCCGAACGGACGCTCTCCGTCCGGCCGTCCCACTAGCTCGTACTGCTCGATTCCGACCGGCAGACGGACCTGGAGAACACTGCGGCCGTCGTCGGCCTCGATCACGCGAGTCGTGTTCTCGGAATCGTACGGCCACTCGGCGAGTAACCGCGTCAGGTCCCTGTTCATCACACTTATAATGTACAGCACCTTCGCCGCAACGACAAAGGAGTAAATGCCTGCTATTATCGGGCCGGTATGGACACGAAGGTGCTTTCTCTCGGCGGATCGATCGTCGCCCCGGACGAGGTCGACGTAGACTTCTTGAAACTGCTCAAGGAGCGCATTGGTGAGTATCTGGAAGAAGATCGTTCGCGTCGCCTCATAATGGTGATCGGCGGAGGGGCGCCGGCGCGGCGTTACCAGAAGGCGCTCACCGCGCTCGCGGCCGACGCACCGCCGGAGCAGGCCGATCAGGTCGGAATCGCGGCAACACGGCTCAACGGTGAGCTCCTTCGCGGTGTCTTCATCGCCTACGTCCACGATCCTCTGGTTACCGATCCTACCGCCGACTTCGAGTTCACCGGACGCATGCTGATCGGAGCCGGGTGGAAACCGGGCTTCTCCACCGATTTCGACGCCGTCTGCCTCGCCGAGCGATTCGGCGCCGACAGTGTCATCAACCTCTCGAATATCAGGAAGGTGTACGACGCCGATCCGGCCCGCGATCCGGCAGCGAAACCGCTCGACACGATCAGTTGGGCCACCTACCGCCGCATGGTCGGCGACACGTGGAGCCCCGGGGCGAACTCTCCGTTCGATCCGGTGGCAGCCGGTAAGGCGAAAGAGCTGAAACTACGCGTTATCGTCGCCTCCGGCCGAAACCTCGATACCGTCGATGCCATTCTGCGCGAGAAGCCGTTCGAGGGCACCGTTATCGGCCCGGATTGAGATCCGAGAGGCGGCTTCGCTCGTCGCCGGTGAGACCTCCGGCCAACAGACTGTATCTGCCGAGCTCCACGAGGGCGAGGCCGCGGGCGAACGGCGACACCACCCGATCGATCTGCTCGATCGCTTCGGCATATTGGCCGATGCGCGAGTAGAGTGATGCCAGCTCGAGAAACACCTCGTCACGACCGGCATCCGCCTCGTCGGCCGCCCGCTGGGCCGGTTCGACGAAACGCAGCGCATCATCCGGCTGCTGCAGGTCGAGCAACTCCTTCGAAAGCGCCGCATACAGTAACGCACGCTGTCCGCTGTCCGGAAGCGCTTCGGTCGCCTCGAGCGCCAGATCGATCCGATCTACCCGGATGAAAACGCCGGCCAGCCTCTGTAGAATCTGAATGCGGGTGAAATCATCCGGCACATCGTCCACGATGAACAGCGCGATTTCGGCGTTCGCGGTCGCGGTTTCCGAGTGGTCGGCGCCGGCAAGTCGCGCGGCCACCTCGCTCACGATGTCGGTGAACTGTGCTTCGGTACCGTCGGCGGCCACGACGTTCACCGCATCGTCGAATAGCTCATCCGCTTCGTCGTAGCGCTCGTCGGCAAGATAGCGTGAGCCGAGCTCGGCGAGCCCGCGAGCACGGATGACCGGGAACTCGATCGTTGAGAGCACCCGTTCGGCTTCATCGTAAGCGCCGATCGCCGCGAAGTTGTCCGCGACCGAAAGCAGCTCGGCCGCCTCGCCCTCCGAGCGCGTGAGCACCTCGACTCCGTCGATCTCCCGCAGCGCACGCCGAATGAAGAGAGAACTCTGCTCCTCGTTGCCGGCAACCGCGAATCGACGCGCGATACTCGAGTACGCGGAAGCCTTCTGCCACGGGTTATCGATGGCGGTCGCCGCCGAAATCGC
>PUOG01000264.1 GCA_003552745.1 Spirochaetaceae bacterium | reverse complement strand
GGTGCATCGATTTGCGGTCTTTGACCTCGAACGCTTCCTCGAGCTCGTGTTCGAGAAGATCGACAATGTCGCTCATCGACGGTGCCATCCTGTCGGAAAGTATAGCATCGACATGCGTCGCTCACCAGTGGTTACCGTGGAAAGTGAGCCGGCGATTGTCATTCTCGAGGAAATTCCTGTTGATTTCTGATGGGCCGGGCGACGCAGGCGAAGCCGTAGCCGGCACTGCGTCGCAGCCGGCGCCGGGCTGCCCCGCGTTACCGCAGTACCTCCCCGCGCTACCGCAGCACCTCGAGGACCTCGCCGGCGTGTTCTTCCGGCTTGACCTTCGGGAAGACCTTCTGAATGACGCCGTCGGGGCCGATCACGAAGGTCGAGCGGATGATGCCTTCATACTCCTTGCCGTACATCTTCTTGACCCCCCATGCGCCGAAGGCACGCGCTAACTCGGCGCCGGGATCGCTCAACAGCGGGAAGGGGAGCGAGTGCTTCTCGCGAAACTTCGTGTGACTTGCCTGATCGTCGGCGCTCACGCCGTAGAGCAGTGCGCCGGTCGACTGTATATCCGCAAAGGAGTCCCGGAAGGCGCACGCCTCTTTGGTGCAACCGGGGGTATCATCCTTCGGATAGAAATAGAGCACGACCGTCTTGCCGGCGCAACCGGCGAGCGACACTTCCTTCCCGTCCTGATCGTGAAGGCGAAAATCGGGCGCCTTCTGTCCTGCTTCGAGCACTGGAACCTCCTGTCGTATCCATGTCTGGCGTAGCAACCCGCTGCCGGGCGCCGGCATGCACGAGCGTCGGGACGCCCGCCGGCTCTATCCCTACTGCTGCTGCTTGAACATATTCCCGAAGAAGTCTTCGGCGCGCTTTCGCACGTCCTCCATCGTTTCGGAGGCGCGGCTGATCGTCTGGGCGAGCGGGTCCTTTGAGCGTTTGAACTCGTCCTGGTACTCGCGGGCGGCATCCTCAAAGTCCTTTCGGATGTCTTCCTGTTCCTGCTCGCTGCGCCGCTTGTAGTCGCCGTCCATGAACTTCTGATAGTGTCCATCGTCGACCCACTGTTTCAGCGCGGCCAGGCGCATGACCGGGAACGGGTGGCTCTGCCAGACGAGGTTCATGAACTTGAACACGCCGTCGCTGATGTTCTCGCCGGTATCGTAATCCTCGGCCTGCTGCAGGAACTCGTCGAGATTCATCTCTTCGAGCGATGTTCCGCCGGCGAGCTTCATGAGCACGCGCTGGCTTACATCGGGATCCTGAATGGTCAACAGCCCCGCGCGGTCGCTCGAGAGCTCGCTCTTGCGATCCCACTCGCGAAGCGCAGCGATAATGCCGAAAATGGCGAGCTGGCCGACCGGCAGCTTCATGAGGAATATGCCGGCGTTCAGCAGGAACCACAGCAGCGTCTTGTAGAGGACATGCCCGCTGATGATGTGTCCGAGCTCGTGGCCGATGACCGCGAGAAGCTCCTCGTCGTCGAACATCGACACCATCGAGCTGTTGACGGTGATGAACGGCTTGCGCACGCCGATCGCTCCGGCGTTGAGCATGGGGCTCTGGGTCACGAAAACATCCGGCATATCGGGCGCATCGAGAATCGATGTCGCCTCCTCGGTCAACTTGTGCACGCGTGAGAACTGTTTGCTCGTTGCCCGCACCGAGCTGGCCATGAACAGCAGGCGAATCGACTTCTCTCCGGTGCCGCCGATGAAGAACTTCAGCACTTCGTCGAGGCCGGGAACCTGTTTGAGCGCGTGTAACGCCGCTCGGTCCGCTGGGTGTTCCCACGCGGTCGGACTGATTTCGGTGAAATACTTCCGGCCTTCGCGTTCTTTGATCTCTTCCATAGCCACAATGTATGCCGGGAGTAGGGGGAAAATCAATGAATTTCGCTCCCTTAACGGTCGACGCGGTTCTCAAGTGCATCGTCGGCCCACCAACCTTGCTGATCGAGCGCGCGGCGTCCGAAGAGTCAGGCTGCTTTGGCGGCGCTTCTGCATAACGGTTGATAGGGAAACGCTCGAGCAATCTCGCCTACCCAACAATCGCCACTCTGGATTGCGCGGTAAGAGAGGGTGAACGGCGGTGGTTTTGTGACCGCCGCCGGATGTATACTCTTGTAAGCTAGGGAGCTTCGCTGTGGCCGACGCCAACGAACGCATCAACACTATCGAACGCGATCTCGCCGAAACCGTGCGCATCCAACAGCGCAACGAGCGCTTCCTTGAGCGCTTCTCGCGGGAGATGGACGAGTTCAAGTCGGAGATGCGCACCTTTCAGTCGGAGATGAAGGACTTCAAGTCCGAGATGCTCGAGTTCAAGTCCGAGATGCTTGATTTCAAGGACGAAATGCGCGCGAGCAAGCGCGAGATGGATCGCAAGTGGGGCGATCTGGCGAACAAGCTCGGGACGGTGGTGGAGGATATCATCGCGCCGGGGCTTCCCGGGGTGCTGCGCAGCTGCTTCGGTGTCGACCCGGATGAGGTCTACGTGCGCTATCGCATCCGCCATCCGCGGACGCGTGACCGGGTGCGGGAGTTCGACATCGTCGCGGTCGCAGGCGAGAGGATCTTTCTCAACGAGACGAAGTCGAATCCACGCCTGGAGTACGCGCGGGAGTTCGTCGAGTCGCTCGATGACTTTTTCGAGTGGCTGCCTCGCTACCGGCATCTGCAATTGGTCCCGATATTCAGCTCGCTCTCGCTTCCCGATGACGTTATCGCCTATCTGAGCGACCGAGGTGTCTATGCGATGATGCTCGGCGAGGACCACCTGGAGATCGTGAACCTCGAGGATGTCGGCGGGACGTGAGCGGAGGCGGTTCTGCGTTCGGGGACCGGAGGCGAGGCGGGAGGTGACAGTACTCACCGAAGGTCGATGAGCTCATCGTTCCAGAGGGCGTTCAGGAAGCGTTTCC
>PUOG01000357.1 GCA_003552745.1 Spirochaetaceae bacterium | reverse complement strand
GCCCCGGCCACCGCCGCCCTGAAGCGAGTCGTCTGAGTGATTGCCCAAGCGGTAAGATAGCCGCCATAGCTCCACCCGCCGATGCCGAGCCGGTCAGGATCTGCCAACCCGCGCGCGACGCATGCATCTACGCCAGTTAGAATATCTTGTAGATCCATACCCCCGAGATCGCCCATATTTGTCTCGGCGAACTCGAGACCATATCCGTTACTTCCCCGGTAATTCGGCATGAAGACCGCAACGCCCTGTTGCAGGAGAATCGGGATCCAGGCTAACGGCCCGCGACTCGGAAACTGCGGAGAGGTTGCCGCGGTTGGCCCGCCACGCACGAACGTGACCATTGCCGACGCCGTGCTTCCTGCCTCTTCGGTCGGAGCCAGATAGAGCCCTCCGATCTGCAGCCCGTCGGAACTCTCCCACTGGAGCCAATCGCTCGTGATATTCGGAAAGCTCGCCTGCTCGTTGCTGGAGGTGACGGATCGCAACGTCAGAGTGTCATCGTCGCCGGTCAGCCTTCCGGCCCAGATCTCCGACGGCTGGCTCGGACCGGAAATCACCGATGCAACCGTCCCGGAGACCGGATCGAAGCTCGCTCCGTACTCATCGACGGCCATATCCTCCGTCCAGAGTGGGCTACAGTTCCCATCCAGATCCAGAAGTGACACGTGCGCACGCGCTCGCTCCCACGCCATTGTCAGTAGTCCACTTCCGTCCGGAAGCCAGTGGCACGTCAGGTGTGATCTCGTCTGCCCGGAACCAAGCTGCCGAGCAGTGCCGTTAGCAGCGTCCACTAACAGCACATCCCCGCCCGTCATCTCAGGATCACTCCAGAATGAGGTGATCATGGCGATCCGGTTCCCATCTGGCGACCACGCCGGACGTGCGACCTGGCGTTCCGGCTCGTAGAGCGTTGTCACACTACCGGAAGAAACGTCGATTCGTACTAACCTCCCGTGATACCACGCCCAGAGAGCCGGTTCGTCCGACACTATAGCCGCGATGCTCGAACCGTCGGGAGACCAGCAGTATTCCCAGATCTGGAGATCACCATGGTCGATTGCCGCGCACTCTCCGGTATCGACATCGACCAGATAAAGCCGCTGAAATCGCCGATCCGCATCGAACAGCTTGACGTCGTTGTCACTCTCCTCCACATGATCGGTGGACAATAGAGCGAGATGCTTTCCGTCCGGCGCCCATTGCGGATTGCTCACACCCGCCGGAAGCTCCGTCAGCTTGCGTGCCTCCCCCGGGGAGTCATGCAGGAGGTAGAGCTGGAGCTTGCCGCGTTTCTCGCGGTCGGAGAGATACACGAGGCGATCGCCCCTTGGGGACCAGCACGGGTGCCGATCGTTCCCCGGCCCAAAAGTGACCTGCCGGGACTCTCCACTGTCGATCTCGACCATCCAGATCCTGGACTCGGGCGATTCTTCGTCCTTGCCCTTGCTGGCTTTTGCCACCTGGTAGGCGATGCGCTTGCCGCCGGGGGCAACGCTCGGGCCGCCCGGCATCGACATGTCGAGAAGAGCATCCAATGTGGGTTCACTCATACTTCTTCCTCCAGCATATGGTCGCCTTGCTCTTTCTGGGGCCTCATTGCGCCTTCAAAGTAGCATGATTCTTGCATGCTGACAAATTGCAGATAGTAATGGTTCGAAGAACGTATGCGTTGGTTCGCCGCACTCGAATGCGGTGCGCAGGCAAGCTCTCGATTACTGATCGCTTTCCGCCGTGTTTTGGGAGAGGGCGTTTGATTGTCCCGTCATGCGACGCGCAGTATTCGGTGTCCGGCTATTGGGAGAAGAATGTGCGAACGTGATGATTGCCGCGTTGGCGGGGGCCGGACAGCTGTGACACCAAAACGCAGACAAAACGACGGGTCCTGTATCGTTGAAACATCGGCTATTATGGGGCATCGATGAGTGAACGAACTGAGTCGGTCATAAAAGAGGCACTCTCGCTTTCTCCCGTTGAACGAGCCGAGGTGATTGAGCGGCTGTACGAGAGTATGCGATCGGAGCGGGAGAAGGAAATCGAGCAGGCTTGGGCGCAGGAGTCAGAACGCCGGATCGACGAACTCCAGAGTGGGGAAGAAGCGACCGTACCGTTCGAGCAGATGAAACGCGAGATGTCCGCCGGTGATTTCTCGAATGCGACCGCACCCGATGCGGAACTTACGAAGGTCCGGCGATCGGATGATCTCATGACGCGATGGCGAGACGCTCGCCGAAAAACGTTGAAGGGATAAGTTGTAGAAGATTTCTTCAGGTCGATGTTTCCCCAGCGTGCTGAAGCCCGCGGACTTGACCTTCTTTTTGGCAAGGGCGGGACTCGTCCTCCAGTCGGTCACTTCGTGCCGCCGAACAACGTCATGGTGGTAGGTCGGCACCGGACCAGAAGGCAGTAATCGCGCTGGACTACACACAGTGCTCCCACAGCCCGAAGTTTCTTATTCGCGGAGATAGTGTCCACCTAAATCCCCGCAATCACATTTGCAGTTCGTTCCGAATTAATCGGTGCAGCTCGTCGGAATCGTACAAATCTCGCAAAACCTCCTGTTCGCTGAGCTTGGACTCTACAGGGTATCGGTGTTCGACAGCGTATGGGCTAAGGCGGGCACAGATATCCGCCCGGCCGAGGTCGATTCCCGCGTGGTCTGCACACTTTTTGTGGAGGGAAACAAGGTCGTGCGTACGTGGCGGGGTAATGCCGGCTCGGACGAGAAGCGCTTTCAGACTCTTCTCGGCAGCTTGCTGTGCATGAAAGCCAATCACCTCGAGTGGCCTTGGGCGCATATCAACAAGAAAGCGCGCTGCCGAGATGTCCTGCTTCGCTTTCTGCAGCCACTCAAGAATCAGCTCTTCAAGCTGCATACAACGTCTGTCCCGTTTCCAGAATCGTACGTTCTATGGTTGGAAGAGAGCTTCTTT
>PUOG01000096.1 GCA_003552745.1 Spirochaetaceae bacterium | reverse complement strand
TGGATTCATGGCGTACGCGACCGTCTGCACGAACGTGCTTCCGATGTACTGCGGCGGCGCTACATAGGCGAACCGGCCGGGGTTCTCCCGCATCCACGATTCGAGCTCATCGAAGTCCGTCGGCACCTCCTCTCGCGAAACACGAGCAGTGTCCACGCGGAAGGTATACTGAGCGCTCGCCCACGGCATTTCCATCAACTCGGTGGGCGTGCCGAAGTCGTTCAGATTCACCGCCGAGCGAGGATCATCGGGGTCGAGGAAGTAGTACTCCGATGCCGGAAGCTTATCCGCGAACGGACCGAAGAGCAGATCGTTGTCCTTGAGGGTTCTGAAGTTCTCGCCGTTTATCCATACAAAATCGACGCTTCCTTCGCCGAGCCCTCTTCCGGCTTCACGATCCGCGAGAATGAGATCGACGACGTCACCGGTATCGGCACGACGAGTATGAAGGGTGATGCCGTACCGCTCGATATACGGCCGTGCCGAAAGCTCGATCCAGCTGTTCAACGCCTCGCTTCCGCCCCAGTGGTACCAGTTGACCTCCCCTTCCCGCTGAGCCCTCTCAAGAACATCGTCCCACTCGAGCTCGCCGGAAAGGAATTGCTCGCGGAACGTCTGCGCTTCTTCGGTCGTGACCCCACGCTCAGCCGCCCCGCCGGAAAACAACGCGAACGGGGAGAATAGGAGCATTACTGTGCTCAAAACCGCAATCGGAACGAACGGCACCGACACCTCCAAACGCCGATCCTATGCTGCCAGAAATGCCGATGGAATGCCAGTTCCCTTGAATGTCAATGCCGTTCGTTCATGAACTCGGAGACTCTAACCGTTCACTCCACATTACCGACCGGTCATTTGCTTGAAGATTTCGGGGTAGCGGTCGCCCTGGATGGTGATCTTCGAAAGTGAGCCGTCTATCTCATTCAGATCATCCGATGAGAGTTCGATCTCGGCGGCTTTGAGATTCTCTTCGAGACGCTCTATCGTGCGGCTTCCAGGGATGGGCACGATCCACGGCTTGCGGGCGAGAAGCCACGCTAACGCAATCTGTGCCGGCGTTACCCCCTTTCGGTCTGCAATTCGGCGAATCATCTCGACCAGGGATAGATTGACCTTACGAGCTTCGGGCGAGAAGCGCGGAATACGACTTCGAATGTCGGACGAGTCGAAAGTGGTGCTCTCATCGATCGCTCCAGTCAGGAAGCCCTTTCCCAGCGGGCTGAACGGCACAAAGCCGATGCCTAGCTCCTCGCAGGCGGGCAACACCTCGTTTTCCGGCTCAAGCCACCACAGCGAGTATTCGCTCTGGATGGCGGTAACAGGCTGAACGGCATGGGCACGTCGGATGGTTTCGGCACCCGCCTCGGACAACCCGAAGTGCCGGACCTTGCCACGCTCGATCAGATCCTTCACCGCGCCTGCCACGTCTTCGATCGGCACTTCCGGATCGACACGGTGCTGATAGAAGAGATCGATAGCATCGACTCGCAGCCGCTTCAGCGATGCGTCGGCTACTCGTTTGATCTGCTCCGGGCGGCTGTCCAGACCGGTCGTCGGACTCGGCCCCTTCCCGCCGTCGTGTTTGAACCCGAACTTGGTGGCGATCACGACCTCGCCGTTGTACGGCTCGAGCGCTTCGCCCACGAGTTCCTCATTGGTGAACGGACCGTACACTTCCGCGGTGTCGAAGAAAGTGACACCACGTTCGACCGCTGCCCGAATTACCCCGATCATCTCCTGCCTGTCGCCGATCGGCCGGTCACCGAAGCTCATTCGCATGCATCCAAGTCCGATCGCGGAAACCTCCAGGTTACTTCTTCCAAGTTTTCGCGTTTGCATAGTGTGTCCTCCTCCTTATTCGTTTTATTCAGTGACATCGACACGGTTCGCAGCGCTGGTGCAAACTCGCTGTGTGCTTACCTTGGTTTTCGCGCCTCGCCGGCTGACGCGCACTCTGGTGCGCACGAACGTCGATTCTGGGCATCCACCGACGATGATTCGACCGCGACTCCCGCGCAATCAACAACATAAAGTGACTGAATAGATCCATAGTGGTCCTCCTCACACCGTTATTCTGCAGTCACGGGCGGCAATACGGGTAGAACGATTCTTGATCATCATTGTACGATTCTGCAAAACGTGCGGAGGTACGTGATCGTATGAATGAAACACTCTCCGAAACCGCAACAACTCAGCGTCACGATCCGACACGTCTACCCACGATGCACGTCGGACGGAGTGAGCTCATCGAACGCATCACCGCGGCACTTCCCGAAGACGGAAAGATCGAGCCGATCGAGGGTCTGCATCTTCATCGGGCTTCCTCGCTCACTGAGCTGGTACACGGCGTCTCCGATCCGGCCGTCTGTGTGATCGCACAGGGCAGCAAGGAGGTGTTTCTCGGCGATGAGCGCTACCGCTACGATCCGGCCAACTACCTTCTCACCACAGCCGAGTTACCGGTGGTGGCACAGGTCGTCGAAGCGTCTCGAGAGCACCCGTATCTGAGCGCGCGTTTGGAACTCGACCCTGCGCTCGTAAGTGACGTCATGGTCGAGACCGGACATCTGTCATCGAGCAGAACAAACGACGTGCGGGCCCTCAACGTCAGCCCGCTCGACACGGGCCTATTCGACGCGATAGTAAGGCTCATCAGGCTGTTGGACTCGAAGGAAGACGCAACGTTCCTCGCGCCTTTGATCAAGCGCGAAATCGTGTACCGGCTGCTCATGGGTGAGCAGGGACGCCGGCTCCGGCACATCGCGGTGTTCGGCGACCAGCGACACCGGATCGCGGAGGTTATCGCACGAATTCGGCAGAGTTTCGACGAACCGCTTCGTATCGATGACGTCGCCAACGAACTCGGTATGAGCGTTTCCGGCCTGCATCACCACTTCAAAGCGGTAACCGCGATGAGTCCGCTTCAGTTCCAAAAGCGACTGCGCCTGCAGGAGGCGCGGAGGATTATGCTCGCCGAACACCTTGATGCCGCGAGCGCCGGGTACCGCGTAGGATATGAGGACGCTTCGCACTTCAGCCGGGAGTACAGAAGGCTATTCGGGCATCCACCGCTGCGTGACGTGGAGCGACTGCGAGCAGGCGCGGGCTGAATGCGGAGTCGGCCCGTTGGATGAACCGCCGGCTTTACCCATCGCGCATGAACCGGTAGGTTATGACCGTGATTATCGAGAAAAAGTATGCAGTGTCGGCGGCAATCGGCGCTGCGGCGATCACGCTCGGCGGGGCGAGTGTCGCCGGGGTGACGGCGGGGGGTGTCGCGGCGGCCGTTACCCTCTCGGTTGGTGTGGCGATGTTCGTGCTGCTTGCGGCTGTAGGTACGCGCGAGTTTCGTCGATACCGAGCGATCGCTGCGTCGTTTCGCGAGCGTCTCCTGCGCGATTACATCGTGATTGACCGTGCCTTCGAAACGGCCTCCTCCATTGTCGCCTCCCTCCGATCAGAGGTGCTCGTCAAGCCGGCGGAGACGCGTGACCGACAGGAGATCATCCGCCGCCTGCGTGCTGTCGCCGAGGCGCATCCCGATTATCTCGGCATCTGGGTTGCATTCGAGCCGAACGCATTCGATGCGAACGACGCCGACGGACGTTTCGCACCGTACGTGTATCGAGACGGCGGCGAGGTGAGAGTCATGGATCTGCCCGATCTCGAGAAGGAGGAGTTCTATACGCTGCCGCGCGACACAGGACGGATGCAGGTGCTGCAGCCGTTCACCTATCCGCTCGATTCCGGTGATATGTTGATGACCACGGTTGCGGTACCGATCCAAAATCGCTCGGAGATCATCGGTGTAGCCGGAGTCGACATTCGCCTTACCCGTTCACGGACGATATACGAACGGATCGCACTCGGACGTACCCGGCAACCAGGAACCGCCCGGGCGGATTCGTCGAGTATAGAGACGATCGCTGAGGCCGACGGCACCGCGGGGGAGCTTGCCACGATGGTGATCGCTGCCGGGGAGAACCTTACCAATGTCGCCGCGACGATCGAGGGATTGAAGGATATTGCCGGTGACCTCAGCGGTCAGACGCAGGTCGTGGAGGCCGCAAGAACTCGTGTAGCACACGCTTTCGAGGAGATCTCGGAGGAGATCTCGCGGCAGGGACGTGGAGTCGATTCGACGATAGATGCGATACGGAAGATTTCCGAGGCTACCGTCGAACTGATCGAAGTGGTCGAGGAGCAGTCCGGCAGTATCACCGAATCGTCTTCGACGGTAGAGGAGATGATCGCGACCATCCGATCGATGGACACGAACCTCGGCAACAACAAGGAGACGATCGACGGACTCGCGTCTTCGGCCGCTGACGGTGCCGAGAGCGTACAGAGACTGACCAATTCAATGAGCTCGGTCTCGCGAGAATCCGAAGGCTTGATTGATGCCGCTCAGGTGATCGACGAGATCTCGTCGCGAACGAGTCTGCTGAGCATGAACGCGGCAATCGAGGCCGCGCACGCCGGCCAGAGCGGTCGCGGTTTCGCGGTGGTTGCCGAAGAGGTCCGAAAGCTCGCGGAGAACTCCTCCGAACAGGCAGCTCGCATCTCTCAGACGATGTATAACCTCAAGCACGGCATCGACGAGGCGAATGAGGCGTGCCGCCGCGCGGCCGAACAGTTCGAGTACGTGAGCGCGACGATACATCGAATCCAGGCCGCCGAAGCGGAGTTGAAGGCAGCGATGAGCGAACAGGCAAGCGGGGGCGAGCAGGTGCTCGAGACGCTGAAACGTATGATCGAGCTTACCGAGAACTCGCGAAACGCGGTCGGCACCGTCCGCAACTTGAGCGAGCAGAGCGAGCAACAGATCAGTGAGCTGACGGAATCCCGAAACAAGGTGGAGCAGAGCACCGAGCCGATACCCGATCGGCTCAGCGACATCGAGCAATCGATCGCCGATACTCGTCACCTCGCGGCACAGATGAGCTCGCGGATATTCACCTTTGCCGAGGCGTTGGATTCACTCGCCTGGCGAGAAGCGGATGAGCGGGAGTCGGAAGAAACGCTCGAGTTGGAGGCGGAATGATCGGCATCGTGTCGGACACACATGGGAATACCGACAACGCCGCCGAGGCGCTCGATCTGCTGCGTGATCGAGGTGTCGAGACGGTGATCCATTGCGGCGACATTGGTGGGGTATCGGTCGTCGAGCTCTTTGCCGGCTTCGACGCGTGGTTCGTGCTTGGCAATGTCGACAGGGACTATCAGCTTCTCGCCGATGCGGTGAGAAACGTCTGTGGAGCCGGGCGACTGGCACAGACACATCGGCTCGAGATCGGAGGCAAGCGTTTCGCCGTATGCCACGGTCATACAGAGGAATTCAGCCGCTTTCGCAAGGCGCGCGACATCGACTACCTGCTCTACGGGCATACCCACCACCGTAAGAACGAGCGGGTCGGCGAGATGCGCATGATCAATCCCGGAGCGCTCGGGGGGCTGCCGCGACAGTCACGCTCGTTCGCGATTCTCGACGAACAGAACGACAAGCTGGAGGTCGTCGAGCTGTAGGATTACGGCATCGTCGTGACAAAGGGCTCACTTCTGCGGAACAGTTCACAGCGACGGCAGGACGGCTTGCACCACCTCGTCCATGCGTGAGGACACCTTGCCCTTCGCCACCGCTTTTGTGCGCGCCGCAAATCGCCATGGCCCGCAATGAACGCCGGCCAACCGCGGCGGCGGGCTCTTCGGCTTAATCCCTCGGCCGCGAGTAGTTCACCCCGCACTCAACCCCTTGCTCGGCAAGGCTCAGCACGCACGCCCTACCGATACCGGTTTCACCTCCGGTTATCAACGCCACCCGCCGTATGACTCCCGACTCCTTACGCGAAAGCGTTCTTAGCGCGCTTCCCCTAGCGTTTCGTCCGGTTCCATTCCTAAGTCACGATAGTGCGTGGCCCGCTTCTTCTGATCGTCGGCATGCACAAACTCCGCGAACTCGAGCACTTCCTCGACTCGCTCCCGAGGGATGACGAGGACCCCATCGTCGTCTGCACACACGACATCACCCGGATTCACGGTTACGCCTGCACATTCGATGGGAACCTCTACCCCGCCGTTGCGCAGTCGTCCGTACACATGGTTGAACGTCCTCACGGTGGAAAACACGTTCACGTTTTCGAGATTGCACTCGTAACTGTCGCGGCAGCCACCATCGATTACCGCTCCAGCAAGTCCGTTCTTCGCCATGTTCATCCCGTTCTCCGATCCCCAGACACCTCCAGGATACCCCCCCATATCGATTACGCAGACCTTGTCCGATGCTTTCCCATCGGTTAGCCCGCCCATGAACTTGTAGGTGTCAGAACACCACTCGGACAGCATTTTCATATAGTCCTCAACGCTCTTGGCCGGCCTCACGGTTTCGTGCGTTGGGATCAATTTCACCGTGTACGCAAAGCCCGCGAACTTGATACCTGGACGAATCGGCCTCATCGAGGGCGCCATGCTCCCCGTGTTCACCAAGCCGATCGCATCCATTCCGTCGCAGAGATCCGCCAGACGGCGTTTTCTTACGCGAGAAAGCAGTTCTTGATCCGTCATAACACAATTATCTCCTCTTTGATTATTGATCTACGTTACTTCAAGGGAATCTGCGCCAATTCTCAACCCGATAGACGTCCTTAACCGTTACCATCGGTGGTCACAAGACGGGCAATCCCGATCTCATCCTTCGCCCGTTTCACCGAGAGCCCGGTGATCTCGGCCAACGGAATCTCGGCAGGTTGCCCCCGAATGCTCTCAAGCACCTTTTCTCCCCTGCGCAGGTTGATCACCACAACGCGCCCGAGACCCTCTCCAAAGAAAGCCTGCATTGCTCAACACCGCCGGAATCGTAACCCATCATGAGAGTGATATGCGACGTTCCGTCCGCCGGTTACTCGTCATATTACCGTGGAATGCAAAGAATGATGGTTTCACCCACTTGAGTTATGGCAAGTCTGTCCACGAAGCCGGTCGAGAACCCAGTCGGTTCGCAGAGCGCTCTCACCGGTGCTCGGACAGCGCCCGGAACCTCGCAACTCATCGACGACGCTCTGAATGAGCGGTTGCTGCACATGATCGGGAGGGGGGAAGTCGAAACGCCGCTCCCTCCCCTTCGCGGCGAGTTCGACCGGACCACCGACATCGAGAATGGAGAAGCTGAGCTTACCCTTCGTACCGTAGATATCGATGCGGTCATCGGTGTCGTACACCACGAAGCACCACACTCCGACTCCGTGAATGCCTGATTCGAAAATCCAGCTTCCGCTGACCGAGTCCTCCACATCGTACAGACCCGCCTGATTCGTTGCGAAACCGTGAACGTCGGCGATCGGTCCGAAGAAGAAGTCGAGAAGGTCGAGGCCGTGCGAACCGACATCGCGCACGAGTCCGCCACCGGAGGATTCGCGGCGCAACCGCCACGGCAACTCGCCGCGCTCCCGTGCCCCGGACTCGACATCGGGCGTGCTGTGCATGGTGACGCGAACGAATCGCACCTCACCTATCTCGTCGGCCTCGATCATGCGTTTTGCGGTGACGTACTTCTCGAGACCGCGCCGGTAGTACGCGACGAATAGCGGAACACCGGCGCGCATACTCCTCCGCGCGTGCAGCATCGCGTCGCATGACCGCTACAAGCTGCGAGCCTTCCGCCTTCTGGAATCCGGGCCCGCTCTTCTTCTCGGTAACATCGCCGCAGCCGAGAATACCCCAGCGTACGATTTCCACTCTGCGATCCTTGCCTCAGGCGTCCGCCGGTGGATCAGCGATCGGTCGCATCCGGCGGCGCAGGCCCGAACGCCGAAAGCTCTTCCCGCCACTCGGCGGTCATTGGGACTTCGGCGGCCGCAAGCGACGGTTCAAGCTGCTCGACATCACGCGCACCGATAAGCGGCGCAGTCACCGCCGGATGGCTCATTACCCACGCTACGGCGATCGTCGCCGGATGGTATCCGCGCTCTCGAGCATGGCTCACCAGCCTGGCTGCAACCTCATGGTACTCGGGGTTCTCGTATCGCTTGCCGTACATCTTGTTCTCGGTCAGACGCCCCTTCGCACTCTTCGAATCATCGACGTACTTTCCGGTGAGTAGTCCGCCACCGAGAGGGCTGTACGGGAAGACTCCGAGCTGCTCCGAGGCGGCCATCGGCAGAATCTCCACCTCCGCCTGCCGTTTGACCAGGCTGTACATCGGCTGAATACACTCCGGTGCGGCATAGCCGTACTCACGAGCGACGGCGAGCGCCTTTTCGGTCCTCCATGCGGAGAAGTTGCTTATCGCCGGATAGATGATCTTGCCCGCGCGCACGAGATCGTCGAACGCACGGAGTACGCTTTCGAGGCGAACCGATTGGTCGTCGAGATGGGCGTAGTAGATATCGATTCGGTCGGTTCCGAGCCGTTTGAGGCTTGCATCGACGGCGGAAACGATGTGACGGCGCGACAGTCCTCTGTCATTCATGTCGCCGGACATCGGGTTGAAGACTTTCGAAGTGATGATGACTTCGTCGCGGCAATCCGCGATACACCGGCCGAGAATCCGTTCGGCCTCGCCGGCGTTGTATACGTCCGCACAGTCAAAGGTGTTGATTCCCGCATCGCGCGCTCGAGCAAAAAGCGCTTTCGACGTTTCTTCATCGGCCGGATTGCCGAACGACATTGTCCCCATACAGAGAGATGACACTTTTAATCCTGTGGTTCCAAGGAGTCTGTATTCCATAGTGCACCCAGTCTGTGCCCAGCGATCGACCGCTGTCAACGCATCGAACCGACCCGATTGCGGCCGAGCGCCTTCGCCTGATAGAGCGCCTGATCGGCGCGGTGGATAAGGTCTTGAGGCGTCTCGGTTCGATCGGGAGTGGTTGAGGAAACCCCGAAGCTCGCAGTCACGAAGACGACACCGCTGCCGCCGTCGGCGCCGCGATAGTCGTGAGGAATCGCACATTCGGCGATCGCCTGCCGCAGCCGCTCCGCAACGTACAGCGCGCCGCGCAGAGTCGTTTCCGGCAGGATGACGGCAAACTCCTCTCCTCCGTACCGGACGATGAAGTCGGCCGGTCGCGCGAGCCGCTCTCGGCTTACGCTCGCGACCTCCGCGAGTACGCGGTCACCGGCCTGGTGTCCATAATTGTCGTTGAATTGCTTGAAGTAGTCGATATCGAACATCAGCAGGCTCAACGTGGTGCCGCCGCGCGCACGACCCGTCGTGTGCGCTCCTGCGAAAAGAGCTCACCGATATACAAGGCGAACAGCAGAACACCGACGATCATCGTAAGGTACTCGATAGTCACCAGCAGCTCGAACTGCCACACACTCTCGGAACGGAGTATGTAGGTCGGCGCAACGATCGCGGTTCGTAGCGCCATTACTATCGTTGTGCAACCGAAAAGGAGCGCCGCCCGCCGGCTGACACCGAAGGTGTAGAGACCAAAATGGTAGAGTCCCATGATTAACAGCGCGCCGATCAGGAAGAACGCGAACTCGCGGTCGAAGCGGGTCCACCGTTCGAAGATCGGTCGGTCGGCGCCGGGCACACCGGCAGCCGCAATCGGCTCGCCATCGACCGTCAGACGCGCGCTGCGGGCGCCTCTCATAGCGCCACATTAGCCGGTCGAGGGCGGGTAGCGCCGGCGAGTCACACCGCTTCTTATCGCGTTTCCAACCCGAGTGTGCGTTGATAGAACTCGAGCACATCGATGAGATCACGGGTTCCGTCGTGGCCGGGGAAGTTGATCAGTTGGACGTACTCCCGCTCCCCTGTATCAAACGGCTCGCCGAGCGGCACATGCCAATTGTCCACGATCAGATCGGGCTCCTGGCGCTCGACTTCGGCGATCGTGCCGGTCGTCGGTTCGCCCGGACCAAAGACTGCAACGATGTCGTACCCAAGCCATTCGATAAGCGGCTCGTAAAACCCGTTCACCGCCACGCGCACCGATCCGACCTCGACAGCCTCGGCACCCTCCAGCAGAGACTCGGTCTTCGCCTCGAGCTCGGCGGCAAACGCGTCGTACGCTTCCATGGTGCCGAAACGTTCGGCGAGCGAGCGAACCGCCTCGAGTATCAACGGCGGTGCGTTGTTGGTGTGGACCTGCACGACCCGCTCTTCCGGGATCTCGGCGGCCTCTACCAGATCGGAGATAAACCCCTCGTAGCCGCCCCACACGATGAAATCGGCCTCCACCGCTCGCTGTACATCGCGCGGACTGAAGTCGTACTCCGGGGGGTGGCGCAACTCGAAACCGGCGAGCACATCGACATCGGCTCCGGCCGCTTCCGCCAGCGCTCCCGTCCACGCAGTCGAGGCGGTGACCCTCGGTGTATCTCCGAAGACCGCGACCGCCGGCAGCAACAGGACAATAGCCGCTGCGATCAGCACAGCGGTCGAACGTGTCATCATCATTCTAACCCTATTCATGTAATCCTCCATTCACGGTTATCCGGTTCGTGGTGAGATGAGCGCGGTTACGCCGAGCAGCGCACTGGCGACCGCAGCGGCGCTCGCGCCGATCGGCAGATCGAAGTAGACGGCCAGGAGAAATCCACCGAACGTTCCGGCCACTCCGAACGCCGACGAGAGAAGGAGCGCCGAACCGAGTCCACGCGCAAAGCGCAACGCTCCGACCGCCGGTAGCAGGATGATCGCATCTACCAGGAGCGCGCCGACCAGTCGCAGTGCCGCGGCGATTCCCGCTCCGAGCAGCAGGAAGAGCCCGAGGATTACCGCCCGAACGGGCACGCCGAGCGCCTGCGCCCGTTCGGAGTCGTAGAGGACGAGCTGGATCTCCCGGTAGAAGAGAAAAAAGGCGGCGACGATGATCGCTCCGAGCACGATCACGGCAACGAGATCGGCACTGCGAAGCATGAGGATATTGCCGGCGAATACCGCGAAAACATCCATCGCGGGGACTCCGGCGCGCGACAGAAGGATGAACGCCCCGGCGAGCGAGCCGGTCATGAACAACCCGCCCGCCGCACTCGCCGAAGTAGTACGCCCCTTCCCGAAGAGTCCGAGCAGAATCGAGGCGACCGGTACGAGCGCGAACGCCCCGGCGCTCGCCGAAGCGCCGATCGCGATTGCCGCCGCAGCGCCGAGCAGACCGACATGCATCAGCATGAATCTCATGACCTGCAGGTGCAGTGAGACCACGACTACGCCGAGCAGGCTCAACGTGGCGCCGGCGAACACCATTCCGATCAACGCGTTGCGGATGACCGGAATGGACAGAAGGCTCATAAGCTCACTCACGAGTCGGCTCCTGGTCGGGAGTCGCTCCGGCGGCCGGTGCGACCGCCGGATCGCCAGCAACTACCCGGCCGCCCGACAGGCGCACAACCCGATCCGCAGCCGACTCGGCAAAGTTGCCGTGAGAAACGAGCAGCACCGAGATGCCGTGCTCCCGGTTGAGAGCCACGATTCGCCGGCCGAGGTCGGCCTGTGCCTCCACGTCGAGATGTGTGGTCGGCTCATCCATAAGCAGCAGCTGCGGCTCGCGAGCGAGAGCGCCGGCGAGGGCAACCCTTTGCCGCTGCCCGCCGGAAAGCGCGCGAACGTCTCGGCGAGCGAGATCGCTCATCCCGACCTGTTCGAGCGCGCGGGCGGCGGCACAGCGATCGGCCGCTCGCGGGCGCCTGGTTACGCCGAACGAGCTGCCCCACCTTCCGAGCAGCACCGCCTCGGCGACGGTCATCGGCAGCGCCGGTGGATCGTGGATCTGCGCCAGGTAGCCGATTCGACGGCGCACCGCCCGGGCACGCGAACTTGCTCCTACGCCGGTCAAAGACAGACCGAAAACGTTCACGTCACCGGCAGTCGGGCGCAGCAGACCAAGGACCGTTTTGAGAACGGTGGACTTTCCCGCGCCGTTATCGCCCTGGAGCAGAAGAAACTCGCCCGCCTCCATTCGCAGACTCACTCCTTCGACTACCGGTGTGTCGCCGTAGCCAACCCGAACTCCGACGAGCTCGAGTACCGGCCGCGTGACGGGAGCCGTCGCTGCAATCCCGCCTGATGAACCGCTCACGCGCCGATCTCCCGGTAGATCTCATCGCTTGCGACCAGGTTCAATCGCCCGAGCACCCCTTTCGCCGAAACGAGATGCGATGCCCAGCCGTGTACTTCGCCGGCGCTTCCCTGAACGACGATGACCTTAATGCAGACATTGCCCGACAGATGCAGCTGCAGGTTCGAGGCGATGTGGATCGAAGGATACGCATCGGTGGCCACCCGCGGGAGCGAGCGCCCGTACTTGTAGATGAGCGTTATCACTCCGGCTACCGTACGATCGTCGTCACCCTCGGCGGAGCGAACGAGTGCGTCGCGTACGAGCGAGCGAATCGCCTCCGAGCGGTTGGGAAACTCCTCCCGTTCGACGAACTCGTCGAGCAGATCGACGAGCGGCTGTTCCATCGAAACTCCGAATCGGGTCATCTCGCCGGCGATCGTAACACGAATATTGTCGATTGTGCCACCGTCTTCACTTCACCGATCTTCGTCTTTGACAACTCGGAGCCGGGCGCATACCCTCGCGATCATGGCGACATTCACCCCCGAACACTATCTGCTGCGTTTCACGCCCGACCTCGAGCACTTCGTTTTCGCCGGGCACACCGAGATAATTGGGACGCTCGATGAGCCGACTGACACCATTTCGCTCGATTCACTCGAGCTGGAGATTCACTGGGCGGAAGTGTTCGATGATGATGAGCCGCTCGCCGTTACGGTTGCAGCCGACGAGGAGGAGCAGCGGCTCACCCTCACACTGCCGCGTACTCTGACCGGAAGAGTGCGCATCGCCATCGACTACACCGGCCGGCACAACGACAAGCTCGCCGGATTCTACCGCGCGGCATTCGCCGACAACGGAGAGACACGGCATATGGCGGTGACGCAGTTCGAAGAGACCGATGCACGGCGGGCATTCCCGTGCGTCGACCGGCCGGCGGCGAAGGCGCGCTTCGATGTCGAGTTCGTCCTCGACTCGGATAGCGTCGGCATTGCGAACACACCGATCGCGTGGGAGCGCGAGCTCGCCCAGGAAGACCGTTCATCATCATCATCTTCGGAGAAGAAAGTGCGCCTCGTTCGATTCGAGACGACCCCGCCGATGTCGACCTATCTGCTTTTCTTCGGCGTCGGCCCGTTCGAGTTCTATGAGGATGCATCGGGACGGATTCCGGTACGCGCCGCGGCTCGACCCGGGCAGGCGCGCTACGGCCGGCAGGCGGTCGAGTACGCGAAGGAGTCGCTGCGCTACGGCGAGCAGTACACCGGTATCGACTTTCCGATCGGCAAGATGGACCTGATCGCATGCCCCGATTTCGCTTTCGGTGCGATGGAGAACTACGCGGCGATCAGCTATCGGGAAAACCGCATGCTCGTGC
>PUOG01000049.1 GCA_003552745.1 Spirochaetaceae bacterium | reverse complement strand
TCCCTCATCGTAGTGATCTCGACTCGCCATTACGACTGCTCCCCCAGTGCGGGATTGTGCTATACCGATATCGTTGAATATACACTCCTCGAGTGCCGTCCGAAAAGTACCGGAGAAATTTAGAACTCAAAGGGAGCGAAATACCCGCTCTCGGCCCGGCCGGTGCGACGCCCGAGCGCAGCCTCCACCTCAATGGGGAGGTAGCGACGACCGAAATCGCCGTCCCGCGAAGTCGTGAAGCGCAGGACGTAACGGCCGCTCGGTCGCGCGATGACAGCTTCCTCGTACGGAAGCAGGCCTCGAGGACCCTCAGGGCGTACCATATCTCCACTCGTGGCTTCCACGAGGTACTCGAGACGATCGTCGGCTTGACCGCCGCCGATCAGCAGGAGATCGAAACGGATACCGTTATTACGCATGTAGGAGGCAACCTCGACGAGATCGTATGTGTCGAACGCATCGTCGGGAAGTGTTCCGTCTGAGAGATAGGTAACGCTCCGACGGCCCCGTACCCGCATGAGCTCCCCGGCGGCGAGCCGAACGGCTCGGTCGAGCGCATGTTCACCGTCATACGCTCCGGCGCTAAGTCCGTCGTCCACGAAAGTGCCCGTTCCGGCGGTAGGCGGGTGCGCGACTATCGGTTCGCGCCCCGATAGTACGAGCCCGATCTCCCCACTCTCGCTCACCGACTCATGCACCGCTCTCAGCGTCTGCTCGACCTTGGTGCGCATATCTTCCATGGAGGGTTCTCGACCAACAAGCAGTGACACAGTGGGATTCGTGTCGCGGTCGGCAGCATAGGTAAGTGTCACATCGCCGACAGAGCCGCCTTCCTCGGTAACCACGAAGTTGTTCTGCCGGAGACCGACAATCGGGTTTCCGCTCCTATCTTCAACGCGGACATCCACAACGACGGAAGGGAACGAATCGCTGTCGATACGTTCAATCTGCGTTCTCAAGCCGGTGTAGAGCGCCGGACGTTCGGTGAGATAGTAGAGTCTGTTCGCATCAAAATCGACCGCGACGATATCGCCGTTCACCTCACGCAACGCGCTTACTACACGGCGCCCCGCTCCATCGAGCTCACTGATCGAACGGATCGTATCGCGCTCAACATCGAGCAGTTCGACCCTGTCGCGCCGCCCGAGAAGCAGCTCGCGGTCGGAGAACACCGACAATCCTTCAACTCCCTCCAGGTGTCCTTCACCGAGCGTTTCGAGGTAGTTCCCGCTCTCATCGAAGGCGAATACCGCGTCGTGGGCGGAATCCGCGACATACACAATGCCGTCACTCCATGCAACTCCGGTAGGCTCACGGAGTCCCGGAAAATCCCCCTCGCGTCGATGGCCGAACGCGTGAATGTATTCCCCACCCTCATTGAAACGTACGATTCTCCGGTTACCCCAGTCGCTTACATACAGATAGCCGTTACCGTCGGCGGAAATGTACTGCGGACCGATCAACTCTCCGTTCCCGAGCCCCGACTCACCGAACGTGGCGATGCGGTTCCCGTCCCGATCGAGTCGGGAGACCCGGTCCGCGCCGAACTCGGTTACGAAGTAATCTCCTCCGCTCTCAGCTATGTCGTACGGAGCGTCGAATCCGATCGCTCCACCGCGCCAACGACCGATTCGTGCTCCGTTCACATCGAGGACGCTTATTTCGTGCGTTCCGAAGGAGACGACCAGAAGTGAACCGTCGTCGCGCGAGAGTACCGATGTCGGCCTGCGAAACACGTCGATCTCACCGCGTCGGCCATCGATTTCGCGAGCGTTCACGTACGGCTCGGTTGCCATAACATCCGGTTCGACGAGTTGTGTTCGCGTGATCTGGTCGAGCAACTGTTCAATATAGAGAGAACCGGCGGTTCGATCGAGGAGGCCGCTCCACTCGCCCATCGCTGCCTGTTCGAGACCGGCACGGAAATAGGCACGCCCGAGCCACTCGCGAGTCAGGGCGTTTTCCGGGTCGAGCGAGAGCGATCGAGTAAAGCTTCGAATCGCATCCTGGAAATACCCCCTGTGAAACGCTCTCACCCCCCACCCGAACTCTTCGGCAGCCTCGAGCTCATCGAAGTCGACACTTTGCGCGTACCCGGCTTGTGGCGCGAGGAATATCACGACGGGCAATGTCGAGAGGAGCATAAGCAACGGGATTCCGATAGCCGGAGCCGTAACCAGCCGCAATCGCGTACACACTATACTGCCTCCTCGCGGGTGACCGCGGCGAGGTGTCTGCGAATCTCCTGATCCTCGGGGCGCATCTTGAGAGCACGACGAAGCACCTTTTGTGCCTGATCGGCGTTTCCCGCCTTGTGCAACGCCCATCCCAGGCTATCGAGATAGGTTGCGCTGTCGGGGTTCGTCTCCAGAGCATCCTTGCAGTAGCGAACGGCGAGCTCCGGCTTCGCCCCTTTCTCGGCGAGCACGAAACCGAGATTGTTCAACGCGGTCGGATTCTTGGGCTCGAGGTGCAACGCCTTCTGCAAGTTTGTCACCGCGGCGGCGATGTTGTTCTGATGATACTGATTGTACGCGAGCGCACAGTAAACCTTGGGTGACTCGTAACCGTCTTCGAGCAGTCGCGCAAACTCGAATTCCGCCAGACGATGCCGACCGGTAACCGCGTAGATGTAGCCGAGTATCATGCGGCTCTGGTAGATCTTCGCGAAGGAAACCTCGGAGGTCACTACCTGCTCGAGATAGAGCAACGCCTCGTCATACTGCTCGAGCTGGGTATAACAGAGTCCGAGATAGTACGAAAGCTCCGAGTACTCGTCGGAGTCAACGTCCAGATTCAAGAGGGCATCGAGTGCTTCCTCGTACTTACCCTCTTCGTACAGACGGATCGCTTCGTCCACTCCTGACACCCTCCGTCAGACCAGAAACGCGGCCTCCCGATAGTCGCCGACATCGGAATGCTCAACTGGATGTATCGACACCGGTGACAAAGAAATGAAGCC
>PUOG01000212.1 GCA_003552745.1 Spirochaetaceae bacterium | reverse complement strand
CCGACTCACGCCCGCGCTGGTACGACGAGATCTACGACATTCACTCCGCCGATCTGCCGGTCCATCGGGAGATGAACCGGTTGCAGAACGACATCGTCTTCGAGCATTTCGTGGCCGGCGAACGCGATGTGAACCACGAACAGACGCCGGATGAGCTCGCCGCCGAACTCGAGATGATTCTCCGTCGAATCGCCGACGGTGAGCCGGTCACCGTCGGCTATCTCGCTCCCGAGCGGCATCACGCGATGCTCGTTTACGGCTACATGCGCTGGAGCGACGAGGAGGAGATACTCCTGCTGACGGCGAACAACTGGGGGCGGGAGCAGGAATCGAACCTCGTCAGTACCGATGCGGAGTACATTCGCGTGGTCGTATCCGACGGCATCGCCGAGTGGGTCGACGCGCCGGTGCGCGCCTACGACCACGCCGAGAAGATCTTCGTCGTCGACGTGCGCGAGGAGGCGTATGAACTCGACGTCGCGGTCATCGAGGAGCTCGTCGCGCGGCGAGTGGACGAGCTGTTCGAGAACGCGGAAGCGCTGATCGTAATCGAGAACGTGTCGGCTGCCGCGGTTGTCGATGCCGAGGGTCGACGTAGCGGTCGTGACGGGAGGCGGACCCGGCGGGAACTGGATGACGTCGAGTTCCGACTGGTAAGCGAGAACGCGCTTTTCCGCATGCCGGCAGACTTCGAGGGGAAGCTCGTCGTCGAGGGGTTCGATGCCGAGGACGCTCTTGAGCGCGGGATCGTGTCCGCGGAGTCCGGTTCGGCCGGGGGTAGCGGCCCGCCGGTGCATGTGTGGTCGCTGGTACCGGGCGATGAGCCGACGCCGGATGCCGCACGCGTGCTCGTCAGCCGGCGGGTGCGGCCGGAACCGGGTGAGAAGCTGGAGCTGGTTATCGAGGCGGGGCAGGTGGATCTGTAGCCGTCTCTCGCTCTCCTTCGAGAAACCACGTCGTCATTCGCCCGATTCCCTTGACGGTGATGTTCCCGCGCCGTGCGAGCTCGAATCGACCGTTGATCCGGCACGTTGCCTTACACCTCGATGCTCCGCGGTAGCTCGTCGAGCGAGATCTCGGCCCGGCGTCGATCGTCCGATCGCCCGCCGCCGCTCATGACGACGAGCTTTCGCGGCCCGCCTTCGTATTCATCGTGTACCGTTTCGATTCGCGCTTCGCCGCCCTCGATCGTCAGCCGCAGCAGCCGATACGCTCCCTCCCCGGCGGCGTGGCTCAACCCATCATCATCATACAACTCGAACATGGTCGACTCGCCGGGCCGCCCGGCAAACGAATGCAGCTCGATCTCATCCGGATCGACACCCGTGTGCGCGGCCGGCTGCTGCATCGGAATAACCGCCGGCGCCCGTACGAACACCGGTATGCGCGACAGCGGCGCATCGGCGAAAAGCTCGAGCGGACCTTCGAAGCGCTCGCCGGAGTGCAGCTCGTACCAGACCCCCTCCGGAAGATAGAGCGGGCGGCGGCGCTGGTCGGGAGCGGTCACCGGCGCTACAAGCAGCGACGGTCCGAACAGATACTGGTCGCTGATGCCGTAGGTCCGCGCATCCCCCGGAAACGCCGAGGCGAGCGTTCGCATGAGAGGTCGTCCGGTTTCCGCAGCTTCGCGGAAGAGCGAGTAGAGATACGGCAGGAGACGGTATCGCAGGTTGATGCTCTCCCGTGAGATCTCCTCGACCTGCTCACCGAACGCCCACGGCTCGTGGTCATCGGTGCCTAACGCGGTGTGTGCCCGCATATACGGAGTAAATACCGCGTACTGCATCCACCGCGCGTAGAGCTCGGCGGTGGCGTTGTGATGGAAGCCGCCGATATCGCTTCCGACGAACGACACACCCGACAGACCCATATTGAGAAACATCGGAATCGATTGGGCGAGATGGTGCCACGATGAGTCGACATCGCCGTTCCACACCGCAGCGTGGCGCTGAATTCCGGCGTATCCGGCGCGGGTCAGTACGAACGGCCGCTCCTCCGGGAGATATTCGGCGAACGCCTCGCGCGTGGCGCGTGCCATCTCGTTTGCGTAGGCGTTATGGTAGGCGGTGAACGGGCGGCGGTCGCCGTCGCGATCCAGCATGAGATCGAGCGGCGGCCCGAATCCGATACGATCGAAATCGGTACCGGTGAAGTCGGCCGGCTCGTTCATGTCGTTCCAGATGCCCGACACGCCGGCGCCAAGCAGCGCCTGGTGGCCGCGCGCCCAGAAGGTGCGTGTTCGCTCGCGCGTGAAATCGGGAAAGGCAGCGGTCCCCGGCCAGACCGCGCCGTGGTAGATCTCGCCGGTGGAGCGACGGGCAAAGACATCGTCGCGCACGCCGTCGCGATAGACGTGGTAGTCCGGGTCGGCCTTCACGCCGGGATCGACGATGGTGACGACGCGAATTCCGCGCTCTCGCAGGCGCTCGAGCATCCCCGGCGGGTTGGGGAAGGCGTCGCGGTCCCAGGTAAACACCCGGTAGCCGTCCATGTAGTGAATATCGAGGTAGATTGCGTCGCACGGGATCTCGCGGGCACGGAACTCACCTGCGACCTCCTCGACGCGCGCGGCGCTCATATAGCTGTAGCGACACTGATGAAAACCGAGCGCCCACTTCGGAGGCAGCGGGATGCGGCCGGTGAGCGCGGTGTACTGCGAGACGACGTCGTCGAGGCTCGGTCCGGGGAACACGTAGATCGTCGCCGCGCCTTCGGTGTGGTGCATGCGAAAGATGCTCTCATCGAATGAGTCGGCATCGACCCAAGCGGCGCCGGGGTAGTCGATAAAGATGCCGGTGGCGCTCGGTTGCACGGCGCCACCGGGCGCGGTAGATCCGCCGTCCGGTGCGCCGCGTCCGGCTCCGTCAGGAGGCGTCACCCGCAGCCACATCGGAACCGACTGATAGAGCGGGTCGGAGCTCTCGCGCATAAACGGATTATCGTTGTTCCAGTTGATGTAGCGGCGTCCGCGTTTGTCGAGATAGCCCATCCGTTCGCCGAGCCCGTAGATGCGGTCGCGCGGGTCGAGTTCGACCGCCGCACCGATCCGGTTCCGGCTGTAGAAGAACGGAGCGCCGGCGCTCGCGTAGAGGACCCGTCCGTCGTCGGCTGCCGTCACGGTGATGCCGTCCGCCGTCACGCCCACCGCGAAGCGGTCGCCGCGGATCAAAACCTCCCCGCCGCTTTCCCCGCACCCCTCGCGGGCCCCCTTCGCCGCGCCCGAGCCGCCTCCCGGCTCTCCCGCACCGCGGTGGCCCGCCGCTCGCGACACCTGCACCGAAACCGACTCCGGCTCGCCGGCGACCGCGAACGAGTCGGCCGGCTCGGCGCCGTTCACCGATGCCTGCAGCCGCAGCGCCCCGCAGGCGAGCTCCTCCACGCGCAGGGAACCGTCGGCGTAGTGGATGACCACTGCGCCCGCCTCGTGAACCGCTTCGCCCGGCTCGACGCGCATCGCCGCACCATCACCCTGAATTCGCTCCACCCCGGTGATCGCCCCGGGCGTCAGATTTGGAAACGGATCGTTCCGATCTATAGCTCTCTCAACAGGCATCGTATCTCCTTCGATCGCCGGATTGCAGGTCGCGCGCGAGGCGGATAGAGTGCCCGCAGTGAATACCGCAGAGACTATAGCAGCCGAGACCGGATTCTCCGGTCGCGCGGTGGCCGGCGTTATCTCATTGCTCGATGATGGGGCTACTGTGCCGTTTATCGCGCGCTATCGCAAGGAGCGAAGCGGCGGCATGGATGAAGATGCGATCCGTACCGTCCGCGATCGCCTCGCCGAGCTCCGCGAGCTCGACCGGCGGCGCGAGTCTATCCTCGAGTCGTTGCGGGAGCGCGATCTGCTCACCGATGAACTGGCCGCGGCGGTCGCATCGGCGACGACCCGTGCCGAGCTCGAGGACATCTACCTGCCGTACCGGCCGAAGCGCCGGACCCGGGCACAGGTTGCCCGGGAGGCAGGGCTCGAGCCGTTGGCCGACTTTCTTGAATGGGGTGATGATGATGCGTTGCGCCGCGTGATGCCGGCGGACGGTGGGATGTCGGGCCCCGCCTCGAGCGCCGGCGACGCCGCCCTGCTCGAGATCGCCGCCGCCTTCGCGAACGACGACGCCGGCGTCACGGATGCCGAGGCCGCGCTCGCCGGCGCCCGCGACATTCTCGCCGAACGGATCAGCGAATCGACGGTGGTGCGTTCGGCACTGCGCGATCTCTTCACCCGGCGCGCGCAGCTTCAGTCGAAGCGCGCGCGTGGGAGCCGCCGGGGAGTGGGTTCCGATTCGCCGACCGGTGCGCCCGATGGCTTCGCCTCGACAGCCGGCGGAGGCTCGGGCGCTGGCTCCGGCAAGCCCGCCGCCACCGACCCCGCCGACGTCTACCGCGACTACTTCGACCACAGCGAGGCGGCCTCGCGCGCGCCGTCACACCGGGTGCTCGCCATCCTTCGCGGGGAGCGCGAAGGGCATCTCACGGTGCACGTGCTGCCGGAGGAGGAGCAGGCGCTCGAGACGATAGAGCGGCAGTGGGTGCGTGAGCGGGCTCGCGGCAACTCCCGGCGCCAAGCCCACAGCGCGCCGGACCGGGCCGCCGGGCCGCTCACCGTCGCCCGCCGCGATCAGCTCGAGCAGGCGGCCGCCGACGCGTGGAAGCGCCTGCTTGCGCCGTCGCTCGAGAACGAGCGCAAAGGGGATCTCGAGCGTGCCGCGCAGGACGAGGCGGCAGAAGTCTTCGCGAAGAACGTGCGCGAGCTGCTGCTCGCCGCACCGATGGGCTCCCGCCGCCTGCTCGCCGTCGACCCGGGCCACCGCACCGGCTGTAAGATCGTCTGCCTCGATGAGCACGGAGAGCTCGTCCACCACGAGGCGATCTATCCGCTGCCGCCGCAGCGCCGCGAGCGCGAAGCGGCCGAACGGCTGCGCACCCTCTGCGGCGAGCACCGCATCGAGGCGATCGCCGTCGGCAACGGCACCGGCGGCCGCGAAGCGCACGCCTTCGCGCGCGGGCTCGATCTGAAGCGCGCCGACGGCTCACCGATGCCGGTGGTTACGGTGAACGAGGCCGGCGCCTCGGTCTACTCGGCGAGCGCGGTCGCGAAGGAGGAACTGCCCGACCACGATGTCACCGTGCGCGGGGCGGTTTCGATCGGCCGCCGCCTGATCGACCCCCTTGCCGAGCTGGTGAAGATCGACCCGCAGTCGATCGGGGTCGGGCAGTACCAGCACGATGTCGACGATAAGCTGCTCGCCTCGCGCCTCGCCGACACCGTCGTCTCGTGCGTGAACGCCGTCGGCGTCGACGTGAACACCGCCAGCCCGCATCTCTTACAGCACGTCTCCGGCCTGACCGCGAAGAGCGCCCGCGCGATCGTCGAGAAGCGGCGCACCGCCGGCGGTTTCCACTCGCGCGCCGAGCTCACCGGCGTCTCCGGCCTCGGCCCGAAGCGCTTCGAGCTCGCCGCCGGCTTCCTGCGCGTTCGCGGCGACAACCCACTCGATGCCACCGCGATTCACCCGGAACGCTATCGGCTCGTCGAGCGCATGGCGCGCGACCTCGGCGCGAGTGTCGCCGAGCTCGTCGGTAACGAGGCGCTGTGCCGCACCATCAACCTGAAGAAATATCAAAGTGATGATGTGGGCATGGCCACGCTCACCGATATTGTCGCGGAGCTCGCCCGACCCGGCCGCGACCCCCGCCCCGAGTGGGATCCGGTCGAGTTCCGCGAGGACATCAACGAAATCGGCGACCTTCGCGAAGGGATGAAACTCGCCGGCGTGGTCACCAACATCACCGGCTTCGGCGCCTTCGTCGACATCGGCGTGCACCGCGACGGACTCGTGCACATCTCCAAGCTTGCCGATCGCTACGTCGCCGATCCGCACGAGGTGGTCTCCGTCGGCGCACGTGTGGAGGTCACGGTCACCGAAGTCGACCTCGAGCGCGGGCGCATCTCACTGAGCATGGTGGGGTAGCGTACATGCGATCGGGCACGCAGTGGCCGCAAGCGGCCGTGGCCTATGACGATGTCGGAAGGCGCCGGGAGTAATGTCGATGCAACTCGCGCATCCGGTTCTCGTGAACGCCGAGGTCGCCCTTTCCGAGGCGGCTCGCGGCGCGAAAGTGAATCAGCGGTTCATCCGGCGGCAGATAGAACTCAACATCGTCTCGAAAGCGGAACATACGCGAGACGAATAGGGCGTGAACGTAGTCGTCACGGCGTTCGAGTATTCGCACGCGCGGTTGCTCGAGGAGCATGGAGATGAGCTCGGTCCGCGCGGTGTCGCGGTCAACCGAATCGTAGCGCCACGGGCCGAGCTCAGCGTATCCGCTTCCCGGATATGACGAGACGCAGTTCGGGCTTTTCGGACACTCTCCGAGGCGCAGCAGACCGTCGTGCTCTATTACACCCGTTGCGACCGACCTGTTGTTCTGTCGCACGGCTATCGCGAGAAAGATGATCGCGATCAGTCCGATCGCGGGCCAGAGGTAGTTCATATCTATACTATAATGCCAAGCGCTACCGCGGTGCCTCTTCTATTCCTCGTCTCGGAGCGAATGAAAGGGAGATCGCACGCCTCCTCGGCCGCGGGGCCCGCGGCGAAGAACACTTCTATCGAGTCTTGACCCACGATACTCGCGCTGCTTGCCGAGTTGGACAAAATAGGATACGGGATTCGGAGGAATCAAGGGAGTCTCATGAACGAATACAATCACCTCGACACGACACGTGACCACGGCCCCGAATTTGACGCCGGCGAGTTGCCCGACCTCTTTCGACCTCCCGGTTTCGACCGGCGAATCTCCACCGCGGCCGAATGGCCGGCGGCACGAAAGGCGTGGCTCGATCAGGTGCTCGAGACAGGCTATGGAGGATTGCCTCCGGCCGGTGACGGTGTCGAGATCGAGCATCTCTGTACTTCCACTCTGAAAACTTGGCCGGGGAGTACTACGCTCGTCTCGATGCGCGTTCACTGCCGCGGCGGGGCGGTGCCGTTTTCGTTTCGCGCCCGGTTGCTGTACCCGAGTGGAAAAGGCATGTGTCCGACCATCGCATATGGAGACGGCTGCTGGTGGTATCTCAACGACCGGATCGCCGGCAGACTCGTAGGTGACGGATATGCGCTTTTTATCTTTGATCGCACCGAGTTCGCCGAGGATCCGCCGGTCGGGACGAGACGAGAAGCCTGCCGCAGCGGTGGCCTCTATGATGTGTACCCTGATCACCCCTTCGGTGCTCTCGCCGCATGGGCGTGGGGATACCATCGCGCGGTGGACGTGCTACAGGAGTTCGAGCAGATAGATGCGGCGCGGATTGCGATTACCGGACACAGCCGGGGCGGCAAGACGGTCCTCCTCGCCGGGGCGACCGACGAGCGGATTGCCGTCGTGAACGACAACGCGAGCGGCTCGCAGGGGAGTGCGCTGCAGCGCTATCGGGGAACCGGAAGCGAAACACTCGCCGATTGCGTGGGCCGTTTCGAGGCGTGGTTCGGACCGCGAACCGGCGAGTTTGCCGGCCGGGAAGCGGAGCTTCCGTACGACCAGCACTGTCTGCTCGCCGCGATCGCACCGAGGCCGCTGCTGCTCACCTATGCGCTCGACGACGCCTGGGCGAACCCTCCGGGAATGGTGCAGGCGGTAGACGCAACGCGGACCGCATACCGTATTCTCGGCGTTCCCGAGACCAGTTGTTCGTTCCATATCCGTGCCGGCGAACACCGTCACGATCCGGAAGACTGGGACGTGTTACGCGATTTTCTCCGGTGGCAGTGGGGCGGGGGAGAGCCGGGGGTTGAGTATAATCGGCATCCCTATAGACTGGGGCGGGTGTTTCGATGGGAGCCTCCCGGCCCTTAGATCGCCGGTGAGTCGTGCGCCACCGGCACGGACATATCGACACAGCAAGGAGTCTCGTACGTGAACCGAAACAGAATCGCCTGGGATACACAGCTCGGCATCGCGGTTGCCGGAATTACAACGACATCTATCGGACCGGTGCTTCCCTTCCTGATTCTCGAACACGAGCTCTCGCTCACCGTTGCCGGCGTAATGTTCGCCTTCTTCTCCGGTGGTCGTACCGCGAGTGTCTTGTTGTCCACGGTGATCGCCGATCGGTTCCCCCGCAAGGCGCTGCTGTTAACCGGACACGGCTGCTTCGCCGTTGGGCTGGTGGCCTTCGCCATCTCTCCGACGTTTGTCCTGCACCTTCTCGGGATCGGTATCGCGGGGGTGGGCTTCGGTTTCACTGATGCGATCTCCAACGCGATCATAACGGAGGTGTTTCACGATCGTCGCGGCTTCGCGCTGAACCGGCTGCACGCCTTTTTCGGACTCGGGTCGATTATCGGGCCGGCGCTCGCGACGCTCGTGCTCGCATCCGGCGGGCACTGGCGCATCATCTTCGGTTTCGCCGCAGCGATAGCAGTCGCGGTGGCGGTGTTTACCGCGCTCACCGATATTCCGGAGCGTGCCGGTACACACGATGATGAGCCCACCGCTCGCGACGCCTCCGGCGCGTCCACCAGCGGTGGCGACCGCTCCAACCCGGTGGTCCGCGATACGCTTCTGTTCTTCGTGACACGTGCGCTGATACTGCCGGCGTTCGCCGTGCTCATATTCACGGGAGTGACTCACGGACTCATCGGTTGGATGAACACCTACTTCGTGGAAGTCATGGGTGCATCGGCGACGGTGGCGACCATCGTGCTTTTGTCGTACAACTCCGGCATAACAGTCGGAAGGTTGGTCTGCGGCTCGTACGCGGACCGGCTCGGATTCCGTCCTACAATGATCTTGAATGCTGCCGCGGCGGCGGTCTCGCTCATCGTGGCGGCGGCTAGCCGTTCGGTTATCGTTGCCGCGGTCGCATACACCTTCGGGGGATTCTTTCTCGCCGGTATCACCCCCGTCGCGGTGGCGATCGCCACGACCTTCGAGTCCCGCCGTTCCGGCGAAACCGCGGCGCGGTTGTTCGTCTTCGGTGCGACGGGCTCACTCATTATCCCGTTCACCATGGGCGCGGTCAGCGACTATTTCAGCCTGGAAGTCGGCATCGGGTTCGTCGGTTTTCTCGTGGCGGCGATCATCGCTCTCGGGCTTGCCATCCCCCGCAACTTTCAGCGTAGTTGAGTGGAAAAGAGCTACACCGCGATCCTTATCCCGTCGTAGGCAACCTCGATTCCGTGGGGCGCGAACATGCGCTCAAGCTCGGCGTGCAGTGCGTTTCCATTGTGGGAGAAGTGGGTTGCCACGACGCGTGTGGCGTCGGTGACGGCCCCGCGGCGACGCAGCTCTTCGGTCATACGGACAACGCCGTCTACGCCCATGTGGCCGCGGTTCGAGCTCGTCACCGCTCCGTTCGTGCAGTCCATGAGCGCGAGGTCGAGCACGATTCCGTCGCTCAGAGCCTCGAGCGTCGCCTCCGGGTAGAGTCCGGAGTCGTGCCCGTAGAAGAGCGTCCTGCCACCTCGGGTGATGCGCAGTACGAGCGCGCCTTCCACATGGTCGGCCGGCAGCGGCAGGATCGTGTCGCCGCTCGGCGTCACAACCTCCTCGAACGGACGCAGCTCGTGCAGGAGCGGACCGACGTCGCCTTCCTCCTGCGCCGCCGCGCGGATGAGCTTTATCACCTCGCCGTTTCCGTAGATCGCGACCGGTCCCGGCAGCGGGGTGTTTGTGAACGGGTGTCGCATCCAGCCGAGTTCGGTGGGGACGATATGGTCCGCGTGCTGATGCGTGAAGACGATGGTTTGCAGCCTCTCGAGCGAGCGACCATCGCGCTGCAGCTGCATCACCGTATCCGCATTGAAGTCGATCTTAAGGTCGGAGTCGATGAGCGCCCCGCTGCGTGTCCTGATGTTCCGACCGCCCTCACGACGGGCAGCGGTGCACGCCTCGCAGGTGCAGAACGGCGCGGGCCAACCTTCGGCCGCCGCGGTCCCGAGCAGATGAATTGTCATGATTCACGATACCGGCGGGCGTTGCGCCCGTCTACCGCCCCAACCGGCAAAGGAATGCGGATAGCCCTCCGAGCGCGGTGAGAGCCGCCGCTTCCGCGGCCCGCAGTCGCACCTACATGACGCACGCTCTGTTGTAACGGTGAGCAACCGCTGTTACCGTTGGCGCTGTGAAGTCGTCGATCGTGACGCAATCAAAGCGGTCTTGCGGGGTTTCCTCCCTATGAGTGGCGAGATTCCACGCAGAAGCGCCCATGACGACAACCGTCTCGACGAGCGAGCCCGGTCCGCCGCCGAGCATTTCGTCACCGGTGAGCGTGCGTTCCATCTCGGGGGGCTGCCGACCGAACAGCCTCATCCGTACACGGAGGATCTCTCAGAGTACGCCGAGAGCGATCCTCCCCTCGGCGTAGCGGCAGTGCTGTCGGTCGATTCCGACATCGTGCCGGTCGCTCGGCGCGCCGTGCTCTCGTCGGGCTTCGATGAGCTCGTCGGCGAGCTCGCCCGAGTCGCCGCAGGAGAGAGCGCCTCGGACCCCGGCACCCGGTTCAGTGCTGGTTCGCGCGCTCGGGACTCCCGCGACGAGGCGAGCCCCGAACGCGACTCCGGCGACGAGGCGAGCCCCGAACGCGTCTCCGGCGACGAGGCGAGCCCCGAACGCGTCTCCCGCGACATGCCTGGCCCCGAGCGGAACTCCCGACAGCCCCGCATCTGCTTCTCCGGCTGCGGGAGCACCGGACGCCTCGCAGTCCAGCTCGAGGCGATGTGGCGGGAGTATTTCGACGGTGCCTCCGGGATGAGCGGAGAATGCACGAGTCTCGCCGACTGCGCGTGCAGCATCATGACCGGCGGCGACCGGGCGCTGATTCGCGCGGTTGAGGGCTTCGAGGACTTCCAGGCGTTCGGCGCGCGGCAGGTCGCCGATCTGGGCCTCGACGCCGGCGACGTTCTCGTTGCGATAAGCGAAGGAGGAGAGACCTCCTCCGTTATCGGCACCGCCGAAGAAGCGCTGCGGCGTAAATGCCGAGTTTACTTCATCTACAACAATCCGACGCGAATCCTCACCGATACCGTAGAGCGATCGCGTCGGCTCATCGAGAATCCGGGTGTGACCACGCTCGATCTGTTCACCGGTCCCATGGCGCTGACCGGAAGTACGCGCATGCAGGCGACGACCATCGAGATGCTCGTGGTCGGCGCCGCCATCGAGGAAGCGTTCGAGATTGCATTCGGCGACAGTTGTCGTGCGCCGCGGGACAACTCGGCGGTCACCGGTAACCCGGCCGGCGATGCGACGGGGTCCGCCGAGGCCGATCCTCGCGGCTACCGAGGTCGGTTGCAGCGCGTCGACTCGTTCGCACGACTGTTGATGTCGCTTCGCAGCGATGAGAATACTCGGGCTATCGCGGCACTCGCACAACGCGAGGCCGAGCTCTACCGCCACGGCGGACGGATGACTTATTTCGCAACCGAATACCTTCTCGACATCTTCAGCGACACAACCGAACGCTCGCCTACGTTCATGATTCCTCCGTTCCGGGCGCCCCGCGATACAAAGAGCCCTGTCTCCTGGGCGTTCGCGAAAGACCCGTTACGGTCTACTCGCGAGGCTTGGCGCCACATGCTGCGTCGCCCGTGCCGGGGGATAGCGTGGGGCTCGGAGGAGTACCGACAGATGGGTGCCCCGCAGCACCTCGTAGACTCACCGCCGCAGCTCGATTCGCGTGAAATCGAGTCGTACGCTATCGGCAACGAAGGCGACCCGACCCGCGGCGAATGCCTGGAATCAATGGCACTCTGGGTTGATGTCGAGGGCAGCCTCCTCGACTGCGGAGTATGGCCGGCCGAGCCGGGAGCTCGCCCCGAACGCTTCACGAGTCACGCCCTTCTGACACTGAGAAGCGCCGGCACGAACGCATCACCCGGCGTGAAGGCGGACGATCGGCGTGAGGACGAATACGGGAATCGGGTGACCGGCAGTCACGTCCGGTACATCGTCGTGGCTGACATCGCGCCCTCGTCGATCCGCCTCTTTCATCATCTCGCCACAAAGCTTCTCTTCAACACCTTCAGTACCGTGACCATGGCACTGCTTGGCCGCATATCGGGGAACTGGATGATCCAGCTCGACCCCACGAACAAGAAACTCATCGATCGTGGCACCCGGATCATCGCCGACCTCACCGGCCTCGACTACGCCACCGCCTGCTTCGAACTGCACCGATCCATGCTCGCCCGAGGCGCCGCTCTCGAGTCTGACACCCCCACCGATGAATCTCCGGTCGCCGCCGCACTGCGATCGATTCTCGAGAGGGACTAACTGGTTGTGATGATCTCACGGTCGCCCGAGAGACTCCGCGCTGCCGGTCCGGGCCACGTGGAGGTCTCTACCACCGTTGAGTCGACCCCGGCAGCGTCGTTCACATAAATGCACGTGACAAAAATGCATGCTGGAGACGAATTCAGCACTTGAACAAAAACTGAGATAAGAAGTATTATCGAACACCTAATAATGTGTGACCGAGTGCAAAACTGATACGATGCACTCCGACACGTCTCGCTTATAGGAGGATTCATGAGTAGGCGATTATCCGCAAATGTGTTCCGTCTCGTGGTCGCGATGACCGTACTATTGGCTTTCGTGGCTCTCGGTGCCTGTAACGGTAACGATGATCCGGTTGCCGCAAACGCCGAGTGGCCGGTGTGGAGTCTGCAGGACGGTGACTACCGCGGTCATTTTGACGATCGCGAGCATAATGTCAGTGTGCAGCTGACCATTGAAAACGAAGAGATCGTCGACGTCAGCCTTCGGTGGGCATACTATCGGGGCGAAGACTATCGTGCCGCCGACGAGGATCCGTTCGCAGGTATCTTCGATCAGCACGTCGAATCGCTCGAGTACCTGATCGGTGCCCGCGGGGTCGAAGAGATCGTCGAACGCACCGTCTATATGGAAGGTTCGCCGTCCGGACCCGCGCTCGACGCGATTGCGACACAGGATGTCGACGGCTTCAGCGCCGCCACCATCCGCTCCGGAAAGATCGGTTCGGCGGTCCGGGACGCATTCAACCGCGGCCGGTACCGGGAATAATACGATCTATATTCAGCATCCGCCGCGGCGTCGTTCAGAACGCGCCGTGGCGGGCCGCCACCACACCTTGCGATAGATCGCCCACCGGGTTCTACCCGCCCGCTTACACGAACGAGCTGACCGTCACCGCAACACCGACGACCGTAAGAAGCAGCGAGATCACCGTGAACCAGCGGGTGCTGTAGCTGCGCATATCCTCGAAGCGGCGGTCCACCTGCTCGAATCGCTTGTCCACCGCTTCGAATCTGCGGTCCATCTGCTCCTGCATGAGGTCGAACCGCTTTTCCGACTGGGCGAACCCCTCGCGCATGAGCTCGCGCTGCGCCTTCAGCTCTTCCTCCACCCGCACCGTCCGCTCACGAAGCTCGATATCCCGGTCGATATTGATT
>PUOG01000165.1 GCA_003552745.1 Spirochaetaceae bacterium | reverse complement strand
GGCGATCCTGGTTGCATTCGGGGTCATGTTCCTTGCCATGCCCGTGATAATGGGGGCGTTCGACCGGCTCATCTCAGGCGGCTGGGAACAGCTGCACGCTCTCTACCGCTTCTATGGAGGGCTGAGGTGATGGTGCTGCATGGGCAGTGGCCATGGCACTCGCCGACGCGAGCCGCCTGCCGGCTCGGGCTCCGGGCCGTTTCCGGCGAGCCACTCGAAGACCTTCACGATGTGGCCGCTCGGATGCACCTTCAGTGGTTCGCAGCGGAGGACGAAGGGCGTACCGAGGACCCGACCGAGCAGAAGATCCGCAAGGCGCGCGAGGAAGAGGGAAAGGTTGCGAAGAGCCCCGATGTTACGAGCGCGATCATGCTCGTTCTCGCGACACTCACGATCGCGGTTCTCTCCGGCTGGTTGTGGAACACCATGCTCGAGATGGTCAGTTTCTTCGTGCGACAGACCGGCGAGATCAATCCTCGCACCGAGTGGGGCGTTCTGGCGTCTGCCTTCTACAGCTATCTCATACGACTGGCGTTGCCTGTAGCCGCTGTCTGTCTCGTCGCCGCGTTAGCGGGGAACCTGATGCAGGTCGGGTTTCTCTTTGCCGCGAAGCCGATTACCCCCGATCCGAAGCGTATCGCGCCGAACTTCGGCAAGTGGATCAAGCGCAGCTTCGGTGGCGAGGAGGCCGCCTACAACATGGCGAAGAACATCGGCAAGATCATCCTCATCCTCCTCGTTGCGGTGCTCACGGTACAGCCGCAGATCGGGCGGCTGATCCGACTCGTCGACGGTACGCCGTACCACGGCGTGCTCCTGATCGCTGAGCTCGCGTTCCGCATTCTTCTGTGGACCGGTGTCATCTTTCTCGTCCTGTCGCTGTTCGATTACTACTTTCAGAAGCGGCAGCATCTCGAGAGCCTCAAGATGACGAAGGAAGAGGTGAAGGAGGAGCGCAAGACATACGAGGGTGATCCGCATATCAGAAGCCGGCTTCGCCAGCGGATGCAGGAAGTGCTCAGTCGAAACATGATGCAGAAGGTCCCCACCGCCGATGTGGTGGTGACAAACCCGACTCACTTCGCCGTTGCGCTCGAGTACGATCGGCGCACGATGGAGGCTCCGACCGTAACGGCGAAGGGTCAGGACCATATCGCCCAGCGTATCAAGGCGCTCGCGGCGGAGAATGAGGTTCCGGTTATCGAAAACAAGCCACTTGCGCGTGCGTTGCACGACGAGGTGGAGATCGGCGATCTGGTGCCCGAGCGCTACTACGAGGCAGTTGTCGCCGTTCTGAAGCACGTTTACGCGCTGAATGCCGGTGCGAAGCGTGAGAAGTGGTGGGGAGGCGTCTGATGGCGGATGCACGTACGATTCTCAGTAATACCCTGCTCGGAGGTGCGCGCAGCGACCTGCTTGTCGCCGGCGGGGTGATTTTCGCTTCGCTCATGTTCGTCATTCCGCTACCGGCGGTGATCCTTGACACGCTCATGGCGATGAATCTCGTTGCCAGCCTGCTCGTAGTCCTGATCGTTCTCTATACTCAGAAGGCGCTCGATTTTTCGATCTTCCCGGCGCTTCTGCTGGTGTTCACCGTATTCGGCCTCGCGCTGAACATCAGCTCGACCCGCTTGATCCTGAGCCAGGGAGCCGAGTTCGAGGGACGGCTCGTACGAGCGTTCGGAACCTTCGTCGTCGGTACCGAAGGGCTCACCGGGCTCGTAATCGGCATCATCATCTTCGCGATCATAATCGTTGTGCAGGTCGTTGTTATCACGAAAGGCGCTACTCGAGTTGCCGAGGTCGCCGCACGCTTCACGCTCGACGGACTACCGGCGAAGCAGATGGCGATCGACGCTGAGTACTCCGCCGGTGCGCTGACCGAAGAGGAGGCGAACCGCAAGAAGGAAGAGCTTCAACGCGAGGTCGACTTCTACGGCGCTATGGACGGTGCGGCGAAGTTCGTCAGTGGGAATGTGAAGGCCGGAATCTTCATCACCGCTCTCAATATAGTCGGCGGAATGACGATCGGAATGACTCTCCTCGGCGAGAGCTTCGATCTCGCGCTGCAGACCTACGTGAGTCTCACCGTCGGTGACGGTCTGGTAACCCAGTTTCCCGCCCTTCTCGTTTCCACCGCGACCGGACTCATCGTTACCAGGGCTATCAGCGACGGCACCTTCGGGCAGGATGTTGCGCGACAGTTTGCGCGTCACTCGAGGGCATACTGGGTGGCAGCCGCGTTTCTCCTCGGATTGTCGTTCCTGCCCGGTTTCCCGTGGTATGTTTTGATACCGATGTCCGCAATAAGCGCCTACTTCGCATATAGCCTCGGGGCGAGTGAGGCAGCGGCAAGCCGCGAGGCAAGTGCGGCAAGCGAGTCGGCGCAACGGAAGCAACAGCGGGAGCATGAGCCCGAAGCTACACACGTCGCACCGCTCGATCCGATTTCCCTCGAGCTCGGTTACGGCCTGGTTCCGCTTGTGGATCGAGACCAGGGGGCCGAGCTGCTCGAGCGGGTCACACGGATCCGCCGGGAGGCGGCGCTCGACCTCGGTCTCGTGGTTCCGAGGATCCGCATCATCGACAACATGCGGCTGCAACCAGCCGAGTACTGCATAAAGATTCGCGGTACGGAGGTAGGGCGGGGCACAATACGGATGAACCACTACCTCAGTATTAATCCGGGGGGGGAGCGCGAGGATATACCGGGCGAGCGTACAACGGATCCGGCATTCGGGTTACCGGCGAAATGGATAACAGAGGAGTATCGCGAGCAGGCCGAGCGCTACGGATACACCGTCGTGGATTCACCGAGCATTATCGCAACGCATCTCACCGAAGTGATCAAACGCCATGCGGCCGAAATTCTCGGGCGCCAGGAAGTGCGGAATATGCTCGACAACCTGCGCAAGGATTACCCGGCGGTGGTCGATGAGGCGCAGAACGCCCTCTCGCTCGGGGAGATTCAGAAGGTCTTGCAGGG
>PUOG01000041.1 GCA_003552745.1 Spirochaetaceae bacterium | reverse complement strand
GGCGGCGAACGTGCCGCGTCGCAGCTCGGAGTTCCGTTTCTCGGAGCGGTGCCGCTCGATCCGCAAGTCGCCGTATCGAGCGACGCCGGAACGCCGCTGGTAGAAACGGTTTCCGATGACGGTGCCGGCGCCGCACTGCATACGATTGCCAACACCGTCCGACTTTCAATGATCCATCTTTCGACATATCAAAGTATTGACTTTGATATATCAAAATAATAATCTTACCATATCCGGTGACAGAATAGGACGAGGAGGATGTCGTTTATGCGGGCGGCAAGAGAGGCAGGGGCTGGAGTACGCAGCGAAGGGCGTAAGCGCCGGTGTTCGCCGAAATTATCGACGCGATTGCTCGTGGGCGTGGTTGCTGTCGCTCTGGCGCTTGTTTCGTGTGGTGATTCGAGAGCAGAAAGAGAGGAAGAACGCGCTCGCGCGGATGCGGCCGGCGTAGTAACGACGACCTTCACCATCCTCGCCGATTTCGCATCGGCGGTTGCCGGAGATCGTATGGAGGTCCGGACGCTCACACCGGTCGGAGCGGAGGTGCACGAGCACGAGCTTCGACCCCGCGATTTCGTGAATATCGAAGAAGCGGATATCGTCCTCTATAACGGCTATATGATTGAACAGTGGATGCCGCAGGTGCGGCAGGTAGCGCGCGACGAGGTGGAGCTGCATGCGGTGGCCGAACTCACCGGGGCCGACACGATCCCGATCCGCCTCGGCGAGTTCGAGGGCGACCCCGACCCACACTTGTGGATGGATCCTGCGATTGCGATTCGCTACGTCGAGGTGATCCGGGATATCGTGGTGGAAATCGATCCCGAGGGGAGCGAGACGTACGAGCGTAACTCCGCCGCGTACATCGAAGAGCTCGAGCGACTGAAAGTCGACCTGGAAGAGAGACTCGCCGTTATCGCCGAAGATCAGCGAGTTCTGATCACCAGCGAGGCTGCGTTTCTCTATTTCGCCGAGGCGTTCGGTTTCGTTCACGACGGCGTTTGGGGAACGAACCACGAAGACGAGGGTACACCGGAGCAGCTCGCGCGTGTGGTGGACATCGTCACTGAGCGTCGTCCCGGGGCAATCTTCTACGAGAGTACGATCTCCGACCGACATATCAGGAGCGTCTCGGACGATACCGGCGTTCCGGTCGCCGGACCGCTCTATGTCGATTCGGTCAGCGATCCGGACGGTGAGGCACCGACGTACCTCGAAATGATGCGTCTCAATGCCGAGAGAATCGTCGACGCCCTCGGAGAGTAATGACAATGAACGATGCGACCGGTGTGCGACAGCGTCAAACGACGACACAGATACCTCGAAGTTCCACCGCGGCCGTCGCGGCGAACCGGGTTTCGGCTGTCTACGACCGCGATCCCGTTCTTCGAGACGTCAGCTTCTCTCTCGGCGCCGGTCAGCTCGTCGCAATCGTCGGACCGAACGGCGCGGGGAAGTCGACGCTTTTCAAGCTGTTGACCGGTATCAAGAAGCCGGCAGGCGGTACGGTGTCGGTATTCGGCGATACGGTGTACCGAGCCCGACGCGATAACCGTATCGCGTACGTTCCCCAGGAGGCGGAGATCGACTGGGATTATCCGATCGTGGTCCACGACGTCGTGCTCAGCGGACGGTTCGGTCGTATCCGCGAGGAGGGTGGGCTGCGCCGTATTCTCCCACCGAGATTCGCCGCTCGTCGACACCATGAAGTCTCCGCCTCCGCGCTCGACGCGGTCGGGATGAGCGACTACGCCGGTCGACCGATCGGAGCGCTATCCGGCGGTCAGAAGAAGCGCGTATTTCTCGCTCGCGCGATCGCGCAGGACGCCGATCTGCTCCTGCTCGATGAGCCGCTCGCCGGAATCGATCGAGCGACCGAGTCGGTGTTTTTCGACGTACTCGTCGAGCTGAAAGCGGCGGGTAAGACCGTTCTTATGATCACCCACGACTTCCCGACCGTGGAGCAGTTCGCCGACACCGTGATGCTTCTGAGCCGCAGCGTGATCGAGATCGGAGCTCCGGCGGCGGTGCTTACCGATGAAAACCTCGAGCGAACATATCACGGCAGCGTGCGGAGGGCACGATGAAAGCGCTCGAGTCGTTCGTACAGATGCTGATCGACCTCATGATGTGGTTCGTAAATCTCCTGCCTGCCGTACTCTCGGACCCGTTCCAGTATGCGTTCATGCAGCGGGCGCTGCTGACCTCGCTCGTCGTCGGCGTGATCTGCGGCGTTCTCTCGTGCTACATCGTTCTCAAGCGGTGGGCTCTTCTCGGCGATGCGGTAAGCCATGCGGTGCTTCCCGGTGTTGCTATCGCCTATCTGCTCGGCCTCCCGTTCTCCGTCGGCGCGTTCGTCAGCGGAGCGCTGACTTCCCTCGGTATCGGGGCGCTCGAACGCAACACCCGCATAAAGTCGGATTCGGCGATGGGGCTCATGTTCACCGGTGCGTTCGCCCTCGGTGTGGTCATCATAAGCCGGATAGCAAGCTCGACCCATCTCATGCATATCCTTTTCGGCAATGTGCTCGGCGTGCGCATGGAGGCGCTGACCTGGACGGTACTCGCGGGGGCGGTGACGCTCTTCTTCGCGTTTCGCTACTACAAGGAGTTTCTCCTTTTTTCGTTCGATCCGACGCATGCCAGCGCGATCGGGATGAACACAGCGGCCATTCATTACGGGTTGATGCTGCTGCTCACGTTGACGATTGTCGCGAGTCTCGAGACGGTGGGGATCATTCTCGTCGTAGCAATGCTGATCATTCCCGGCTCTACGGCGAATATGCTGGTGAACAGTCTTCCGCGGATGATCGCGATCTCGGTGGCAGTCGGTGCGATCTCGTCGGCGCTCGGCCTCTACCTTTCGTTCCTTCTCAACGTCGCGTCCGGCGGGACGATCGTCCTGGTGGCGTTCGCGCTCTTCGTGCCTGCGATGGTGTTCGGCCCGAATGGGCTCCTGTTTCGCCGGCGACGTAGCGTGCGCTTGTGAATCC
>PUOG01000255.1 GCA_003552745.1 Spirochaetaceae bacterium | reverse complement strand
GCGCAGGTTCGACCTCTCCGGTTTCCGTCTGGAATACCAGACTGTCGAACATCTGCCACGCAACGTTCTGGGCATTCCGTTCGGCGGCGATCGAGGCGTCGATCGAGTTCGGGAATGTCGGGACGGCGACCCTGAGGGTCTGTTCCGGCTCAACCGCCTCTTCGGCGGCGCCCCCGCCGAATGCCGCAAACGCGACGAGCGACATCATAACGAGAAGACATAGTGCTCTCTTCATAACCTCTCCTTTTGTTGAAGAAGACTTTTGTCGATGTGGTCACGTTGCAGTATCACCCCGCGACCACCCTTCTTTTTCTTGCTGCAAACTTCCGACGCCATCCTAATGACGTGTCGCGATCGTGTGATTATTGCGGAACAGCGAATCGGTCGGTCGACCGGTATAACCCTACTCCATTTAAACGAGCCCCGACATTCGGAACTCCAAATATCGCTCGCACGATATGTTCCCTTCGCCAGTAGTTTGATAAAATGCGTCCAGGTTGTCCAGCCGAAACCTGCAGTAATTTTGTACTTGGTATTTTGTGCCTTGCCTGTCATGGCGTTTGCGTAGATCTGAGGAGTCCGTACATGAGCCACAGTCGAAGACCTCGAGAATCAATGCGTGATTCCGGACCGGCGTCAATCGAGTTTCACGGGCGTTCAATCGCTGCGATACTCTTCGACAAGGATGGCACACTGTTCGATTTCCGCAAGACGTGGCTGCCGATACTGCTGAGCGGCGCCGACGAAGTCGCAGGCGGCAATTCGGTGCTCGCCAGGGAGCTCGTTATTGCCGGTGGCTACGATCCCGATACCGATCGCTTTGCCGCCGACGGACCGATCGCCGCCGGTAACCCGACAGACATTGCTTCGGCATGGCGCGCGGTGCTCGTGCGCCATGGCATGCCGGCTCCGCCGGAGCAGACGCTCACCGAAGCAATGGACCGGGCGAGCCGGCACCGGGGCGTAATCACCGCGGTTCCGGTGACCGACCTTCGATTGCTGTTCAGTCGCTTGAAGGACGCCGGCCTCGTCCTTGGCATAGCTACGAGCGACAGTGAGGAGTCGGCGCATGCATCGCTGGCACGCGAGCGAATCGACGACCTTGTACGATTCGTCGCCGGTTACGACAGCGGGATCGGACCGAAACCGGATCCGGAGGTAGTTCACGCTTTCGCACGATCGGCGAATACCAGTGCTTCGAGTATTATCGTAGCAGGCGACACGTGGCACGATATATCGATGGCCCGCAAGGCAGGGGCGCTCTCGGTGGCGGTTCTCACCGGAGCGATATCTCGCGAGGAGCTTGCACCGTACGCGGATATCGTTGCCGACAGCATTGCCGCGCTTCCGGCGTTGCTCGACATATAGCGAAATCGGCGCGGCTCAGTACGCCATTCCTCCCTGAAAGAGGACCGATCGCGTACGCTTGGGCGGATCACCATCGGAGCGTTCGCCGAACGGCATCCAAAAAAGATCGTAGTCGGTTTTGAGCTGCAGGAAAAGGGCTACCGAATCGGTTACGTAGTAGCTCATCCCACCAACCGCACCGACGCCGAGCGAAAAGCCGGTTTCATCTGCACTTCCGAGTCGATACGACTCGAGCGCGCCGCTGACTCCGGCACCAAAATGAAAACCCGCTCCGGCCCACTCAGACTGATAGCGCACACCGACCAGCGTATCACCGAGTACCATCCCCTCGCTGAGCGCCTCATCGGCCATCTCCATGAGCCCTGCCGAGGAGTGCGCGAAGAAGCCGGCGGGATAATCGCTCAGCCATGTCACATCGACACCCGGCAATGAATAGATTCGCGCAGGCCTCTCGCCTTCGAGATGCAGCTGCTCTTCGTCTTCCGCGGAGCCGGTGATCTGGTCCGACCCGAAAACCGCTCCGGAGCATAGCAGGAGCACCACCACACCCAATATGAATAACTGCTTCACTCTCACATCTGCCCCCCGGAAAGCAGATCCACATCACCGCTTTCCTGACACTACTACATTCAAACGTAACATATAACGAATAGAACGGGCACCCATTGCCGAGAATCCATCGATGAATACCTCGATTGTGACTCGAACTCCGCCATGCTATCTTCCGTCATTATGGCCCAGGATATAACGGTAATAGGAACCGGCTACGTCGGACTCGTAAGCGCAGTCGGATTGTCCGATTTCGGCAATCGAGTAACCGGGGTCGACATTGACGCCGAAAAGATCGAGCGGCTGTCTCGGGGTGAACCGGTCATCTACGAACTCGGTCTCGAAGACTATCTGCAGAGAAATCTCGAGTCCGGTCGGTTGACCTTTTCGACCGACATCCGTGGATCGATATCGAGAAGCGACATCGTCTTCATCGCGGTAGGTACACCCGAGAGCGGAGACGGAAGCGCGGATATGAGTTTCATCCACCACGCGATCGAGGATATCTCGCACGGAATGAACGGGTTCACCGTCGTCGTGACGAAGAGCACCGTCCCGGTGGGCACGAATCGCTGGATCGCAGAAGAGCTGCGCAAGCGCGCTCCGGAGGGTAAGTTCGCCGTCGTGTCGAATCCCGAGTTTCTCCGCGAAGGTAAGGCCGTGCAGGACTTCTTTCATCCGGATCGCCTCGTAATCGGATACGACACCGAACGACCGGAGGGCGCACGAGCCCGCAAGCTCATGGAAGACGTGTACCGGGCCCTCTATCTGATTGAAACCCCGATTGTCTGGTGCAATCTGGAAACCGCCGAACTGATCAAGTACGCATCGAACGCCTTCCTCGCTACGAAGATCACGTTCATCAACCAGATGGCGAATCTCGCCGAGGCGTGTGGCGCGGATATTCATGCGATCGCGAAGACAATGGGAATGGACGGCCGCATCAGCCCGAAGTTTCTGCACCCCGGGCCGGGATACGGAGGCAGTTGCTTTCCGAAAGATACGAAGGCGATCGTGTCGACCGGCGAGGAGTTCGGAGTCGAGATGAGTGTTATACGCGAAGTCATCCGTGCGAACGATGCACAGAAAGTTCGCGTTGCCGAGAAGATCGAGAATTCGCTCGGTGAACTGCGCGGGAAAACGATCGCCGTTCTCGGACTCGCGTTCAAGGCAGAGACCGACGACATCCGCGAGAGTCCGGCGATCCGTATCGTCGAACACCTGCTCGACGGTGGCGCACATGTGCGCACACACGATCCGGAGGCAATGGATAACTTCAAGTCGCTCTTCGGCGACCGCCTTTCGTACCATAACGATCCGTTCGAAGCGATCGAGGGAAGCGATTGCCTTGTTATTTTGACTGAGTGGAACGAGTTCCGGAACCTCGATCTGACGAAAGCGAAGAGTCTGATGGCGGGCAACTGGATCGTAGACGCGCGCAACACCCTCGATCGCGAGCAGGCGAAGGAGCTCGGATTCTCGTACGCGGGAATCGGGCGGTGACCGGAGCGGGAGTTGTGAACGATTCGGTAGTGCCGGCGCTGATCGCGGCGACATGCGAAGCGGGCTCGAACGCGCTCAGCGTACTCTCCGGTGGGTTCGAGGTCGATACCAAGGATGACAACTCACCGGTGACACGCGCCGACCTGGAGGCCGACCGGATAATCCGCTCGCGACTGCAGGCACTATCCGATCTTCCGGTCGTCAGCGAGGAACACGCCTTGCCCGATCCGGTGGAGCGCAGGTCGTGGGCCAGGTACTTCCTCGTCGATCCGCTCGACGGGACAAGAGGCTTCGTCGAGCGCGGAGACGAGTTCGCGGTAAGCATTGCGCTCATGGAAGATGAGACGCCGGCACTCGGTGTGATCGCACTACCGACTCAGAACGCGGTCTACGTTGGTGGACCGCAGTTCGCGAGCCGAAAGCTGACCGGGACGATGATGGATATCGCGAGAGCCCCCGAAAAAGCTCTCGATCTCGGCGAGCTGTTGCCTCATCCGGTAGACCGAGAGCCGCCCCCGGCGCCGCATACGTTGCAGGGCAACCAAGGGGCGGATTCCTCATCAGGCGACGCTTTGTCTCCCCCACTGCGAATCGTGGCAAGCCGACACAACCTGAACGACGAGACCCGGTCGTGGATCGAAGAACTCCGTCGGCTGCTGGGCACGGTTGAGCTCGTTCAGGCCGGCAGTGCGGCGAAGTTCACGATGATCGCAGCGGGGGCCGCCGATGTATATCCGCGCCTGGCGCCGTGCATGGAATGGGACAGCGCCGCCGGAGTAGCGATCGTGCACGGTGCCGGGGGGCGTGTGGTTGCAACAGTCGGTTCCGGCACCGGCGGTGTCGAGACGATATCGTTCGGTGACCCGCGATGGCGAAGCGCATACTTCATCGCCTGGAGCGCTCATGCGGTCTCCCGCGGCTGGAGCAACTACGACTGAGGGCCGCTTCGACCGGACCGGTCAGCCGCCTCCGTAGCGGTGCGCTCGATGCCTGCAAGCCGATCGGCCCACCGCTCCGGGTACCCGCTATAGTACCAGTGCGAGTGACCCCATCGGGCGGCGAGTGCTCCACCGAACCGGCGGCTGATCCGCAGCAAACCGGCGCGTGCGATCGAAGGCAAGCCGACAAGCGGCAGGTACAGCGGTCCGAGCAGAAATGACTGCTTTGCGTGGCCGAGCTCGTGTGCGTCGAGCCGTTGCTGAGCGCCGGATGGGACTTCACCGAAGATCCGGCGATAGTCCGCGGTCACGATGAACATGCCGAGCGAGATTCCGCCGCGAATCCGTTTGGTGTGGGTCACGATCGTCGAAAACGGCCCACGCACGGTTAAGGCCTCTCGATCGAGCACGCGCACGTACGCGAACACGAGTATCCCGAGAAGCGTCTGCGGAAATCCCCAGACGCAGTGAAGCAGGAAGTATAATGCGCTTCTCATCGTCTCGGGCATGGTAGCAGCATCGCCGACGCGATGCACCCTGCCGGCTGTGACACCTGCTCGCTGTGGCGCCGCATTCCTTTCTCCATTACTTATAATATGGTAGATTTCCTTGACGAACTCCCCCGCTATGGTTTTGGATGGGATGAGGTAAAAATCATATGAGAAGGATTAGTCAATAGATGCAAGAACGAGATATGGCCGACGTCCTTCCCGAGATACTCGCCGCGCAGCGGGCGCTCATCGAATCAGGTGGACGTCACGAGGCGATCCAATCGGCGCTCGCGCGCGTGGGGGCCGTTGCCGAGGTGGACCGGGTCTACGTGTTCGAGTTTCCCCCGAATGACGCAGGACCGGAACTTGCCGCCCAACGATACGAGTGGTGCAGCGATCGGGTCACCCCACAGATCGACAACCCGGAGCTACAGACGCTGCCGGTGCGTGAGGCCGGTTACGGGAGATGGCTCGATTCGCTGGCGTCGGCGACACCGATCTATGGACGCGTGCAGGCATTCCCGGAACAGGAACGTCCGTTGCTCCTCGCGCAGAGCATTAAATCGCTGCTCGTTCTGCCTATCTTCGTCGATGGCGCACTGTGGGGCTTCGTCGGTTTCGACGACTGCACGAGCGAGCGTGATTGGAGCGAATCGGAGATAGACCTGCTGATCACGATTTCGCTCGCGCTCGGAATAGCGCTCGCCGAAACAGATCCCGAAGGACTCGACAGGCGAACCGGCATCTACCTCGGAATGATCGCGCGCCTTTTCGAGGTTCATTCGGCCACGTTCTCTCACACGAGCCAGGAACACCTCGTGGAGCGAACCCAGGCGCGGATTCGGGTCCTTGTACACTCCTACCGTTACTTCTCCGTAATCGGATCGGAGAGCGCAACGCCGTTGCCGGACTACCTTCGCTCGCTACTTCCGCTCTTCGCCGATCTGTTGGACGCCGAGACTCAACTGCAGCTGCAACCGGCCGGGCAGGATGCCGCCAATATGTCGCTCGACATCGAGCGCTCTCTCGATATCGCGGTCACCCTCTCCGAGGCGCTCGCCGCTCTTTCGGAGTCGCAGCAACGAGAGCATGCGATACAGCAGCTGACGATTCTACTCGGGATGCGCGATCGGAAGATCGAGATCGCGTTGCAGGCGTACGATCGGGGCGGACAACCGCTGCCCGGCGCCACGGCACTCGACGCGATGGCGCAGGTTCTCCTTCGTCGTATTCAGGAACGGCTGCGGGCGACGATCGAGCCGCTCACCGGCGAGGAAGCGCTGTTCAAGATTACCGTGCCGATCTGAGCTGCAGGGCGTCGATCCGTGCGGTCAGCTCGGGGTCCGGATCTTCAGGCGGGCGATCGGTCGACGGACCTGATTTTGCGAGCCGCCGCCTGCATCCCTCTTCGGTGTCGATCGTGACCCGGAACTCGGGAACCAGATCCTGAACCTTCGCGTTCGAGAACGACATGGCATACTGGTGGACTCCGTTCAGCGGCCACGTCCGCTCGGGAAACGCGTCGATGATCGACTCGGCGGGCGCCGAGGATAGCCGGGCCTCGGTACCGAGCGCCCGTGCGGCCGAACGGAACACACCGTCCCACGTCAGGGAGTCACCGACCACGTTGTACGCTTCTCCACAACTGTTCTCAGGGTGGCGCAGCAGGCCGCTGAGCGCGACCGCGGCGTCGTCGGCGTGAAGAAAATGCGTCGGCAGGACGCCACGGTCGTGTACGAGGATCGGCTTACCTGCGCGCAGACGGTACGGAATCGTCGGGTCATTCGCCAGAACGCTCGGCCACTCGGAGTAGTCGTTGTAGGTTGCATGAAATCGAACGGCCGAAGCGGATAATCGCCCGTCGTATGCCGCCTGCAGGAAGAGCTCTTCGGCTCCGAGCTTGTTGCGTCCGTACTCCTCAACCGGAGTGCGCGGATGATCCTCGGTGACCGGAAAGCGTTTCGGCGGCCCGTAAACCCAGGCGGTCGATATGTAGATGAAGTGTCCGCAGCGTCCGGAAAATGCGCTGATATCGCCATGTGCATGAGCGGTATTCCAGCACACGAAATCGATAACCGCGTCATAGCTCCGTTCGGATGCCACCTTGTCGAGGTCGTCCTGTCGTTCGCGATCGCCTCGCAGGCAGCGTACGCCGGAGGGTACGTCGACGGAGGTTCTGCCCCGGTTGAGTGTCGATACGTCGTGACCTTCGGCGTGCAAGCGGTAGGTCAGCGAAGTCGAGATCTGTCCGGTTCCTCCGATGATGAGTATCGTCATGAGTCAGCGCTGGAACTGCGGCAACCACTGCTGCTGGGCGTCCAGCATCTCCCGGACCATCTTATGAATATCGTCGAGAGTGCAGACGGCGGCGGTCTGTGGATCGACTGCTACCGCGTGATGGACCGCATCGGTATTCCCGGTTGCCGACGCTTCGACGATGAGCTCCTGCACGTTGATGTTCGTGCGATTGAGCGCAGCGAGCTGGGGCGGCAGTGAACCGATCGTGGTCGGCTGGATGCCGTTGAAGTCGACAAGACACGGGACCTCGACGCAGGAGCCTTCCGGTAGATTGTCGATGAGGCCGCGGTTGGGTACGTTGCCGTTAATCACCGTCGGGTTTCCGCTCTCCATCGCCTCGAGAATGTAGGCGCCGTACTCTTCCCCTCGCTTCTCCCTCGGCTTGCGGGTGCGGATCTCGTCGAACTCCGCATTGAACTGTGCCTCGCGCTCCCGGCAGTGCTTGAGATAGCCACCGGTTCGACCGTAGTCGAACCAGCTGCCGTCGGTGAACTTGGGAACGAGCTCTTCATCGATCTGTTTCGCACTCTTGCGAAAGTAGGGAAGATACTCGCTCGCGTGACCGCTTGATTCGGTGACGAAGTATCCGAAGTGGCGCAATATCTCGATTCGCACCGGTTCGCTGCCGTAGATCTCCGGCCGTTCGGCCGCCGCCCTGATCCGTGGGTAGAGGTCCGTGTCGCCGTGGCGGAACTCCAGATAGAACGCCTGGTGGTTGATGCCGGCGCACCGATACGCGACCTCCTCGATCGGCACCTCGGCCCAGGAGGCAAGCATGTTCGCGGTGCCCTGAACGCTGTGACAGAGACCGACGTGGGGACGTCCGCTAAGACGATCGACCGCCCAACAGACCGCCGCCATGGGGTTCACGTAATTCAGCAGAAGTGCGCCGGGAGCGAGCTCATCCATATCGTTGCAGATATCGTGCATTACCGGGATCGTTCGCAGAGCACGGAATACCCCTCCCGGGCCGAGCGTGTCGCCGACACACTGCCCGACTCCGTACTTTGCCGGGATTTCGATGTCGAGCGCGTACGCAACGAGACCTCCCTGCTGAAAGGTCGTGATTACGTAGTCGGCACCGCGAATCGCCTCACGCCGATCGGTGTGCGCTTCGATCCGGACATTCGAGTTCATCTGTTCGGCCATGGCCGAAACGACGATTCGCGACTGCTCGAGACGGTCCGCATCGATATCCATGAGAGAGATCGTCGCGCCGTCGAGGACCGGAGTCAGCATGATGTCGATGCAGAGCTCTCGGGTAAAGACGAGACTGCCCGATCCGATGAATGTGATCTTCGCCATAATGGTCCAATTATGCATGCCGGCACCGGATGCGAATACACGAGGTTTGTGCGAATCTCAGGAGATTTGTGCTGCGCGGCCGGCGATCAGATACCGATCCGCCGGTACTCACTCGGAGTCAGGCCGGTCGCGCGCTTGAACACGCGCGAGAAATAGTTCTCGTCTCGAAACCCGCTGGCCTCCGCGACGTTTCTGACGGTCAGATCGCGCTGCGCGAGAAGCGCCGTCGCCTTTTTGATTCGCAAGTGTTCGATGTACTCACGAGCGGTAATTCCTTCGGTTTGATGGAAGAGCCGCGAGAAGTGGGAGCGTGATAAACCGGCCGCATCTGCCATTTCGGTCACACCGATATCGTATTCGAGGTTTTGCCGGGCGAACGACTTCGCAGCCTGGACCGAAAAATCGCTCTCCTCGTCGCCGGAGGGGCGAATCTCGTCGAGCACCTGCATGATGAGACGGTATGCGAACGATGAAACCGTCGCGCCGGAGTGATCCGCCTCGTCCATCGCGTACCGAAAGAGATCGACCAGCAAAGGTAGAATCCCCGAGTTCGTGCCGATCGGCATGATCGGCCCGACCGAGCTCTCTACATGCCGGAGGATCCGCATCGTTTCCATTCCGTAGACGACGACGAAGACGAACTCCCACATGTCGGCGTCTTCGGGGAGACAGTAGCGATGGTCACTCGGAATCCGAACGAAAAAAGCGTCGCCCCGCCGGAGTCGGTGCCGATGCCCTCCCCAAAGCAGCTCGCCGGATCCCGCGAGGGTGAGCTGGAAGACGGCGAACTCGCGCTCACCCCGTTCGAGTCCGTTCCAGTCGTAGGTTCTGTCGCGCTCGATGCTGTGTCCGATCGACGAGATCATGCAGTGCAGCGTGTAGCGACGCTCACGCGAGAGCAGCGAATGCGATTCGAGCGGTAGCCGGCGAAGCGTTTCGTACCGGTCGGTATCCACCTGCATAGTTGCGAGAGAACAGCATACCTTCGCTACAGCGCCATGACAAAGGGCCGGCGAAAGACGGGACGATAGACAGCGTCAGTTGACAACACCTCGCGCCGCCGTTATCACGTCAATGCCGTGTTGAAACCGAGGAGTCTCACGTCGCTTCGCACATATTCACCGAGAGGATTCCTGAGCGACGCAGTCGCCGGGTTGATCGTCGGCGTCATTGCCGTTCCTCTTTCGATCGCCGTTGCGGTCGCTTCCGGCGTCGCTCCCGAACAAGGTCTGGTCACCGCCGTCGTTGCCGGCGTGGTGGTAGCACTTCTCGGCGGAGGACCGGTGCAGATATCGGGGCCGACCGGAACCTTCGTGGTGATCGCCTACGCGATCGGCTCGCAGTACGGATACGCCGGCCTCGCCCTTGCAACGGCAATGGCGGGGATCATGCTGCTGGTGATGGGGTTCGCGCGACTCGGCCGGGCCATTCTGTACGTGCCGTATCCGGTGGTTGTCGGTTTCTCCTCCGGGATCGCCACCGTGATTCTCGTCTCGCAGATCGGAGATCTTCTCGGCATGTCGCTCGTCGGCGCCCCACCCGATGTGCCCGGCCGCATCGCGCTCTATGTCTCGCAGCTCGGGCGGATTCAACTGCTCGACGCGGTTATCTCGATCGTTACGATCGTCATTCTGATCGGATGGAAATACCTCTTCAAGCGTATCCCGGCGGCACTCGCGGCGATCGTCATCGTCACGATTCCGGTGGCTCTGTTCGATTTGCCGGCGGTTACCATTAACACGCGATTCGGCGGAATACCACGCGGCCTGCAGTGGTACGGATTGCCGCCGGTATCGCTGGAGATGGTTCAGGAGCTGCTCGTTCCCGCATTCACAATCGCACTTCTCGCGGCGCTCGAGAGTCTCTTCACCGCCGTCGTTGCCGACGGAATGGTGGGAGACAGGCATGACCCGAACACGGAGCTGACCGCCGAAGGAGTCGCGAATTGCGCGGTCGTTCTGTTCGGTGGAATTCCGGCCTCCGGAGCGATCGCACGAACCGCCACGAACGTAAAGCACGGCGGACGTACACCGGTCGCGGCGCTTGCAAACGCGCTGGTGGTATTCCTCGTCATGTCGGCCCTCGCACCGCTCGCCGGACACATCCCGATCGCCGCTCTCGCCGCCGTACTCTCGGTCGTCGCCTACAGCATGGCCGAATGGCCGTCGTTCTTCGCGCTCGCACGCGGTCCGAAGAGCGACATGGCGGTGCTTCTCGCCACTTTCTTTCTCACGGTTCTTGTCGACCTCTCCGTGGCTATCCAAGTCGGCATCGTCCTTGCCGCGCTGCTGTTCATGCGCCGGATGAGCATGGTTTCGCACGTGACCGTCATGCGACGCGACGAGGCGGGGCGCACGAAGGTTTCCGGCCGACCGCACGCCGACACCGCGATACCGACGCGCGACATCCCCGACGGCGTGGAAGTGTACGAGATTAACGGCCCGTTCTTCTTCGGTGCCGCGGAGAAGTTCCGCAATGCGATGCTCCTGATCGAGCGACGTCCGAAGGTCCGCGTGGTGCGTATGCGCAATGTGGGCGCGATAGACGCTACCGGGCTCCGACTTCTCGAGGACCTCGTCTCCGATTCCGACCATCACCGCGGACACTTCGTGCTCTGTGGATTGCGCGAACAGCCGGAGCGCGCCTTGCGAAAATCGGGACTCTACGACCGCATCGGAGCGGAGAACATCGTCGAATCGCTCGACGATGCGTTGGCGCGGGCGCGTGAGCTCGTACGCGAGACGCGTTGAAGCCGCGGCCGAATGCGGGCCCGGCGCGTTCGTTCGGGAGTCGGCGAAACACGGAACAGCACAAACGCCATGTTTACGCAGAGTCGTCGCCCGTGAGACAAATCCACGATGGAAACGTTCAACGTAGATTGGCGGGCGCTCCACAGCGGAGTGTACGAGATCACCGCTCGCAGCGATCGCGATTACGAGAACCCGTACTGGGATGTGGAAGTCGTCGCCACGATTCGACCGGAGTCGGGCGGGCGCGCCGAGCTCACCGTGCCGGGCTTTCACGACGGAGTCGACGGCGACGGGGCAGCGCTCTTTCGGGTGCGTTTTCGGCCGCCGTCGGCCGGGCGGTGGATCTGTACCATTGCAACGCGCCCGCACGACGAGAATCTCAACGGAACCGTGTCGATCGATGTCGGGGAGGACGAGATCGATCGCCGCGGCGAGCTTCAGATCGCCCCCGGCGACGGCTACCGGTTCCGGCGGGCCGACGGCAGCCCGGAGTTTCTCCTCGGCGACACGATTTATAACCTCTTCGGGGCGGCGTATTCGGGCCTGGACACCGAACAGCTTCTCGATCGGCGTGCGAAGCAGGGAGTGAACTACGTTCGCGTGCGCGCGCAGACAAGCCCATTTCATCCCGGCACGCCGCGAAGCACGTGGCCGATTGCCGATTTCTGGCCGTGGGGCGGGTCCGCACAGAAGCCGGACCTGACCCGGTTCCATCCCCCGTATTTTGCAGCAGTCGATCGGGTATTCGAGCAGGCCTCGCGCGTCGGGGTCGGATTCGAGATGATCCTCGAAGCGTGGATGTTCGAGTTTCCGTTCTCCGACCGGGCGGTGTTCGATTCGGAGATCGAGCTGCACTGGATTCGGAATATTATCGCCCGCTATTCGGCATTCCCGCAGCTGCTTATCTGGTGCCCGGCCAACGAATACGAGTTCTTCCCCGACGGAGAGCCGAAATGGCACCGTCAGGCCGACCGGTGGATCGCGCGCCTCGCTCGTGCGATCAGGGAGATCGATCCGTACCGGCACCCGATCGGGGTACACAACTGGGAGCAGAAGCGATCGCTCTTCGAGCGCCTCGAACACGTCGAAGAGATCGATGTTTTCCTCGTCCAGGCCGACTGGGGCAAGGAGATGGCGCTGCACGGCGATGCGGCGCTGTGCCGGTACGTGGATCGTGACCTGCGCTTTCACAGCGGCATCGAGACGGTCGAACCGCCTGCACAGACTTCTACGCCTGCACGCGAAGCGTCCGGCGACGCAGGCAGCCATGCGGGAGCAGCGGGTCCCACGGCGAAAGCGGTCATATGTGCCGAGTTCGGATACGAGTGGTCGCCCGGCTGCCGGACGCTCGGCATCTTCGAGGAGTTCGGCCCCGAACACACCAGGCGCGGGCAGTGGCGAGCCGGGTTCAGCGGTTGTCCGGTCGTTCACGGTTTCGACTGTACGTGGGGGCCGCACATGTCGCTCGAATCGGACTCGAAGGGAAGCGCGACACTGTTGCCGTTTCGCCGTTTCATGACCGAAATCGTCGATTATGCCGATATGGTCCCGGCCCTGCAGCTATTCGCTGCCCACTCCGGAGATCGCGACACCGGCACGGCGCCGCTCTGCATGAGCTCTCGCGACGGTCGCACCGTCTGCGTCTATTTCCCATGCGCCGGCTGGTGCGAGATTCCGGGCGGCGCACGTTCGCCTGCTGGAGACGTCCCCGCCGGCGGCGGCGATTCGGGCGCGAACGACGAGCCGCGGCGCAATTCGTGGCACATCGAGCTCTTCGATCCGCGTACCGGTGAGCTGCAGCCGTACGAACTGGAACCGTCTTCGACACCGTCTCCCGGCGCCGATACGTCGAGTGCCGATCGAACAACCGAAACCCTTCGAGTAGAGTCCCCGGAGGGAAGCGATCCGAGCAGCGCGCCAGGTAGCGAGCCGGCGCCCGACTGGATCGTCGTCCTGCGGCGGCAGTGAGGTGCGTGGACGAGCCGCGACGATGTGACCGGCCGCGAAGAAGCGTCCGGCAGCCCGATAAGGTTGAGGACCATGCCAACGATTCGAGTTTCGTTGATTCCGTACTCGAGCGATAACCCGGTTATCTACGACAACGATGCACACGCCGACGTCTACACCGACGAGCTGTTGCTCGCCCTTTCGAGCGCCGGTTGCATCGACCTGCGCGGATTCATCACTACAACCCCGGCGAACGACTGCGTGAACGCAGCAGTTCTCATTTTGACTTTGTAATGAGAAGCGAAGGATTGGATAAACTCTAATATCTCCAGACTAGACACTAGCGATTTTACCCGTCATACTCGGTGTCGATGGGTGGCGAAGTC
>PUOG01000151.1 GCA_003552745.1 Spirochaetaceae bacterium | reverse complement strand
TTGTACGGCGGGTAGTCGCGGAAGAGTTCGAGCCGACCGATCGCAATGCGCTCTACGAGCATCTCTATGGTCTTCTCCTCGACGACCCCGCATTCGAGGTTCGCCGGGCGGCACGGTATCGTATCGACGCCGACTTTCCCGATCGCTATCAGATCGATCCGACCGATCTGGCCCCCGAACAGGCGGTACATGTTCTCGAGCAGCTGCATGACAACTCGAAAGAGGACGAGAATACCGCCGTGGTCTACCTCGAGCATGCCGATCGTGAGTTGCGCCTGCCGGCGGCGCTCTTTCTCGACCGACGCGGGACGCTCGCCAGGATGTTCGCCGCCGCCGATCTCGGTGACCGGCAAGCGTTCGATCGCACCGCTCGTCTCCTCGAGAACGCCGCCGAAGTCAACGTCGTGAGATTCCTGCAGGAAGCCGGTGGTGAAATGAGTGCGGCAATGGTGAGAATCGCCTCGGAGATCCTCATCTGCAAAGGCCCGACGGCGCTCATTCGATCGGTCGCCGCCGCCGGTTTCCGTTACTACGACGAGGAACCAGAAGGACGCTCGGAGCTGCTCGAGCGGATTCTCGAGATGATCGAGAAGCGCGGAGACACGCCGGCTCTTGCTGCGCTGCGTGACGAGCTGCTTCGAAGGAGGCACGATACCGAGTGCGCCAAGCGCATCCTTGCGCACGTGCCCGCGCGTGCCCATCTCCTCTTCTCCGATACGTTTCTGAGCTGCATAAAGGATCCGCAATTCGAAGCGGCCGATGAACTGGTCGCGGCTGTGACCCGTATGCCGTACGCGGATCTCATCCCTGAGCTGATGAAAATCATCAAGGAGGGCCGCGAGATATACCCGCACCGCGTACGAATGCGAGCGATCGAGACGCTCGGCGCCTACGGTGACCTCTCGGTCGTTCAGTTCGTCCTTGAGAATCTACCGGTGCTGCCGAAGAACGAGGCACGCGAATTCGCGCAGAAACTCGCACGCTTTGCCGACGACCGCTTCGATACCAGAGTCTGGAAGCTCCTCGCCGGAAGCGACGCTGCGGTCCGGGCGGCTCTTATCTCCGCCTTACCGGCGACGCAGAAGAGCGATTTCGTCAAACCGATCAGAGAAGCGCAGAATGATGCCGACCCCGATGTCCGGATCGCCGCCGTCTGGGCGATCGCGGAGATCGACGACAAACGGGCGCTCGCTCAGGCCGGAGACAGACTTCGCGACCCCGTCGAACGAGTAAGAATCGAAGCGGCCGAAGCACTCGGAGCGCACGGAGGAGAACAGACGGTGAAACAGTTCAAGGAGCTTCTCGCCGACGAGGCCGAGGTCGATACCGTCAAGGCTGCCGCACTTCGAGGTCTCGGCGCCTCTAGGCTCAAAGCCTCGGTAGATGTCCTCGTCGATTTCCTCGAGAAGACGCCCGAAGATCTCGAGGACGAAGCGGTGAGGGCGCTCGCGGCGAAACGTGGGAGTCGCGACATCGAGGCGATCGTCGATCACCTGAAGGATGCCGAGCAGGCAGTGCGGGAGCGAATGGTGAAGGTCTTCACCGTCATGGCCGGCGAATCCGAGGAGGCGATCGTAGATCTGCTGCGAGAGGATATTCCTTCGCTCAGGCCGGTGGTAACCGAAATTCTCGAGACGGTGGGATACGTGGAGAGCCTGATCCGGCGCTTATCTCATCGCGATCCCGCCGTTCGACGCCACTCGGCGGAGGTGTTGTCGCTCATTGGTACTCCTGCGGCGTTCCGCGGCATCGTCCTCGCCGCGCGCGACCCCGATCAGAATGTACGCGTGAAAGTGACCCGGGCGCTCGAGTCGCTCAACACCCAATCGGGCGGAGAAATCCTCGAACAGCTGCAGAGCGACCCGGACAAGCGGGTGCGGAAGTACACCACGTGGGCGATGCAGCGTGCCAAGGCGAAGTCGGCCTGACCGGCTTCGCAGCAGCACCCGGATTCTTCCGGCCCGAACCGACTCGGATCCTATCCTGCCGTGACCGGTTGAGATAGAGTATTCGACCATGATGACCCGAAAAGAGGAAATCGCGGCGAAAGAGCAGCGATTACAATCGCTCCTGGATGAACTCGAGCTCGACGGCATCCTCCTGAAGAGTCAGGCGAACTTCAGCTGGTTCACCGCCGGTGGGTTGAATGTGGTTACGATCGCCGACACTCTCGGTGTCAGCTCGATTCTCGTCACGCGCGACGCGCGACTGCTCATCTCGGACAATATCGAGCAGCCGAGAATGCACGACGACGAAGAGCTCGGAGAGCTCGACTTCGACTTCAGAAGCTTCCAATGGTACGAGACCGGCGGAGAGCGTGCGGCAGTCGCATCGGTGACCACGCCGGAGCGTGTCGGATGCGATCTTCCCGGTTTCGGTTACGTAGACATCGGGGCGGATATCGCTCGCCGACGCTACCAGCTGCTCGAGCCGGAAGTGGAGCGATATCGATGGCTCGGCGTGCGAGCCTCTCGCGCGCTCGAGAGCACGTTGACGAGAGTCGAGCGCGGAATGACTGAAGCGCAGGTTACGGGAATGCTCTCGGAGGCGCTGTGGCAGGATCGCATCGACTCGGTCTGTTTCCAGGCAGCGGCCGACGAGCGAGCGTACCGTTATCGCCATCCGATCCCCACCGAAAAGCCGGTGAACGACTACATCGTCGTCAACTGCAACGCCCGGAAATGGGGTCTTATCACAACGATCACGCGAAGCGTCTATCTCGGAACGATGCCCGAAAGCTTGCGCGAACAGTTCAGGGTGAATACCGAAATCGAGTGCGAGATGATCGCGATGACCGTCCCCGGTACGAGCGCCGGCGAAATTTTCGAGCGAACCAAGAAGCTCTACGCCGACCGCGGATACCCGGACGAGTGGCAGTTGCACCATCAGGGCGGTGCGCAAGGCTACCGCAATCGCGACTACGTCATCCTTCCCGGAAGCGAAGAGCAGGTGCTCGAGAATCAGTGTTTCTGCTGGAATCCTACGATCGCCGGAACGAA
>PUOG01000262.1 GCA_003552745.1 Spirochaetaceae bacterium | reverse complement strand
CCGGCAGGTGTGCAACCGGGATGCGTGCTCCCGGGACACTTTCTTCCGGTTCTCTTCAATCGGCAGTGCGTTTGAAGCCGTAGTCTCCTGTAGAAGGGGACTATGCAGCGCTCAATTCCGATCTACGACAGGGTTTTTCGCCACGCGTTCGACTCGCCGGAGACCGCCGCCGAGCTTGCCGACAATCTGCTTCCCTCGCGCTATCGCCGCAGGATAGCGGGGGCGGCGGTGAGTGTGAGCGCGGAGAGCTTTGTCGAAAGCGATCTACGGGGGCGGTTCACCGATCTGCTTATCGAGTTCCGGATGCAGGCGGAGCCCAGGGCTACCGTCGTCTCCGGTGGTGGCCGCGGACGCCGAAGATCTCGCGGTGGCGACGACCACGCGCTCTATCTCTACGTACTGGTCGATCACAAGTCACAGCCGGAGCGCTGGGTGTCGTTTCAGCTGCTTCGCTACATCGTGTCGGTGTGGCAGCGGCTGCTGCGCGATAACGAGCGGTTGCGCCGTCTCCCGGAGATCGTTCCGGTGGTTCTCTACCATGGCAGTTCGACGTGGCACTATCCGCTGCAGTTCAGCGAGCTGGTGGAGGGTGTCTCGGGCGGGGTGCAGCACATTCCGCGGTTCGAGCCGCTGTTCGTCGATGTCGGTGCGATGGAAGCGGATGCTCTGCACGGCGGGATACGAACCGTCGTAGCGCTGCTCGTTCTGAAGTATCTCAGCCGGCGCATCGATGAGCAGGCGGCGGCGGTGCTGCTCGACGCGATGCATCGGGAGGCGCTGACGCCGCAGCTTCAGGCGTTCTACGAGCCGCTGTATACGGCGCTGCTCGAGGCGAAAGAAGAGGAGGAGATTGATCTGTTGTTGGCGCAGGCGCGCCGGCGGAGGTATTCTGATAGCGAGGAGGCGCTTATGACCTACGGCGAGCAGCTGAGAACCGAGGGGAGACAGGAAGGGCGAGCGCAAGGACGACAGCAAGGACGAGAGGAAGGGCGCGAGGAAGGGCGTCTGCGCGAGAAGCGCGAAGTACTTGTTCGGCTTCTGTCGCGGAGGTTTGCGGTGTCGGCGGCCGATCAGCGCCTGATCGAGGCCTCCGACGATGCCGGACTCCTAGACGAGGCGCTCGACGAGGTGGTTGTCGCAGAGTCGAAGGAAGCGGTTCTGGCGAAGCTGCGACGGTGAGCGTGCTGAACCCCGGAGCAGGCCCGACCCCACGCCGGGAGGGCGGGCGGCCGGCGAAAGCGCTGGTGCTATCGGCGCTGTCGTTTTTCCACGCGCGTGTAGAGCGCGCGTAGCGCGCCGGGGCACACCCAAAGCATTACGTTAATTGCGGCGGTGGCTCGCTCCGTAGCGGATCGCCTCGTCGAGGAACGCCTCGATATTCTCGATCGGCGTTCCGCTTACGATGCCGTTCCCGGCGGCGAGGCACATGCGTCCGTCGGCGCGGTCGAAGGTATCGATGAGAAATCGCACTTCATCGCGCACGCCGTCGGGCGTTGCTTCCTGAAGGACGTGCTGCACGTCGAGACCGGCGAGGAAGGTGATCCTGCCGCCGAACTGCTCGACGACCGATCGCTCATCCATGGTGTGTTTCTGAACCGGGTGGAAGACTTCGACGCCGGCGTCGATCAGGTCCGGGAGCAGCAGCGTGTTGTCACCGCAGCTGTGCAGCCAGAAGTGCGTTCTTGATGCGCGCAGCGCTTCACCGACACGGCAGTAGTAAGGATAGAGAAGATCGTGGAAGATCTCCGGGCTCATCATGGGGCCGGTCTGGTGTCCGAGGTCATCGCTTGTCCAGAAACCGTCGGGCTGAAGCCGTCGCGCCGCTTCCTGTGCGTACCGGATATACTGATTGGCCATCGCATTGTGCAGGCGATGAACGTTCTCGGTCTCGATGTAGTAGTCGATCATGAGGTTCTGCATGCCGCGCAGCATCCACGGGCGCTCGAAGAAGAGGTTCCAGAAGCCCCATAGCAGGTAGCGTCCGTCGCGGTGCGCCGCTTCCGCCTGCGGCTCGATCTCCTCCCAGACCGGATCGGTTGCCGGGTCGGGAAGCTTCTCGATGAACTCGTCGAGCTTCGTCCAGTCGTCGATCACGACGCGCGAGTCGTGTGCGCCATCGGCATGCCATTCCCACGAAAGGTTCATCCGCGTCGGGTCTACCGGATTCTCGATCAGGATCTGAACGACATCTTCGGGGATGTGGTCGAACCGGGCGAGCTCATCCCCATACTGCTCTTCGAGTCCCTCACCCCACCACTTCGCCCGCACGAGCGGGATCCGGGGCGGGTCTCCCCCTTCGACCGCCGCTGTGACTTCGTCGCGAGAAAGGGGAGAAAAGAGATCGGTGCGGTCCATGCAGCGATCATCGCACGAAATGGTACTCCCCGCTATTGCGCGCGAGCGCGTGCGCGGAACGTCGCGCGGCGGATGGACGAGCGTTTCACCAGCACGCAGTGACTGATCGGTATCATGGTCACGCTGTTCATGGCGGTGAATACGGCGATCCAGGTGTTGTAGCCGCGAGCTTCGCTGACGCAACTCAGGACACAGTGGTATAGTGGATTCATTGTGGATCGCGAGAGTAGCGCCCGTGCGGTTGCCGAGCGTATGCGCAGAGAGGATCGCGAGCGGCGACACGCCAACGAAACGAGATATCGGCGGGCACGCGGGGAGCTCGATGCGCTTGTAGAGATCGCCGCCGGCTTCCCCGGGGTTCACCGCGTTCTGACCTGGGGCTCGATATTGCGGCCGGACCGCTTCTGCGAGATCTCGGATATCGACTTGTGTATCGCGGGGATGGATGATCCACGGGAGTGGTCTCGGCTGGAGCGAGCGCTTCTTGACGCAACGACATTCTCCCTCGATCTCGTGCGCTGGGAAGAGTTGATCGAGCCGCACCGGGAAAGCATTCTCGCCCGCGGAAAGGTGATGTATGAGTCGGATCGATGATCTTCGCGAGCTGCTGGGAGAGATCGACAGGTTCGAGAGTGCTTCACAACGGCT
>PUOG01000109.1 GCA_003552745.1 Spirochaetaceae bacterium | reverse complement strand
TTATTCCCTCTCCGGCTATTCTCGTAGCCGATGAGCCGGTTTCGATGGTCGACGCGTCCATCCGTATGTCGATCGTGAATCTGTTTCGCAGGCTTCGCGATGAGCGCGGCGTGAACGTGCTTTACATAACACACGACCTGGCTACCGCGTACTACGCGAGCGATCGCATTGCGATCATGCTGCGAGGCAACATCGTCGAGATGGGCACCGTTGAAGATGTGCTCGATTCGCCGAAGCACCCCTACACGAAGCTGTTGCTCGAATCGATTCCGAATCCCGACCCCGACCAGCGATGGCAGGAGGAGATCGAACTTGCGACATTCGAGGAGAAAGAGTTCGCGCAGAAGGGGTGCAAGTTCGCAGGCCGTTGTCCGTTCGTCATGGATATCTGCAGGAGCATGGATCCGGAGCCGCGATTCACCGAGAATCGAGACGTGAAATGCTTTCTCTACGAGGACGAGTCGGGAAGAAGCGATAACGGTCAAGCAAATCGCTGAAGAGAGTAGGGCAATGGCGACGACAACAAGAAAAACAACGGACGATGAGAATGTCTCCCAGGGAGCGCAGCCGCACACCCTGCGATGCGAGTATGTTACCGACCCCGTCGGAATCGACGTCTCGAAACCACGATTCTCGTGGCGTTTGAGCCGGCCGGAGCGCGATCAGTATCAGACCGCGTATCAGATCGAGGTCAGCGACGCCGAGCAGACGCTCGACTCCGGAACGTGCTGGGACAGCGGGTTCGTTGAATCGGACGCGAATGCTCAGATCGAGTACCGCGGTGCGGCTCTCGAGAGTGAGCGACGTTACGTCTGGCGCTGCCGTGTGAAGGATCGCGACGGCCACGTTTCTCCCTGGAGCCGGACAGCGTCGTTTACGACGGGCGTGCTCGATCAACAGGAGTGGCAGGCACGGTGGACCGAGGGGGGTAATCTTCTGAGAAGCGAGTTCGAGCTCGACAAGGAGATCGAGTTCGCGATGGTTTCAGTTACCGGAGTGGGGTATTACGAGCTGCGCTTGAACGGTCTGAAAGTCGGCGATCACGTGCTCGATCCGGGTTGGACCGACTACGACAAGAGCGTTCTCTACGCCGGATACGACGTAACCTCACAACTCGTTCCCGGCCGTAACGCAATCGGGCTGATGCTCGGCAACGGACGGTACAACCCTCCTCAGGAGATGGTCGACCGAAGTCCCATTCCGCTACGAAAGTACGCCGTTGCACCGGCCGGCATCGTTCAGCTCACCGTGCGCTATACCGACGGTAGCGTGTACCGAGTCGTAAGCGATGCTTCGTGGAAAGTCGCCGATGGGCCGATCGTCGCCAACGACATATGGGACGGCGAGACATACGACGCGAGACGCGATCTCCCGGGGTGGGACCGTGCGGGCTTTGACGACGGTGACTGGCGACCAGCCACGGTATCCGACGGCCCGAGCGGACGGCTCGTTTCGCAGGCCTCTTTCCCGCCGGTCAAAGTCAACAAGGTAATGCAGCCCCGAACGGTCTCGAATCCGCGCCCCGGTGTCTTTGTCTTCGATTTCGAACAGAACTTCTCCGGCTGGGTTCGCCTTCCTAAAGTAACCGGCCCACGCGGAACGCGAATTCGTTTGCGTTTCGCCGAACTGGTCGATGAGGAGGGGATGCTGAACCGGGTACCGAATCGGGAGGCGGAAGCGACCGATGTCTTCATATTGAGCGGCGCCGGCGCGGAGTCGTTCGAGCCGCGTTTCACCTACCACGGTTTCCGCTATTGTGAGGTTACCGGTTATCCGGGTACGCCGGGGCTCGGCGATCTCGAAGCGTGTGTGGTCCACAGTGCGGTCGATTCGGTGGGTAGCTTCGCCTCTTCGAATCAGCTGATAAACGACATTCACCGGATCATTCGGTGGAGTCAGCTCAGCAATCTCATGAGCGTGCCGACCGATTGTCCCCAGCGCGATGAAAGAATGGGATGGATGGGGGACGCCCAGCTCACCGCCGACGAGGCGACCTACAACTTCGATATGTCCGGCTTCTACACGAAGTATCTCAACGACATAACCGATGCTCAGAAAGCCGACGGTAGTGTTTCCGACGTAGTACCGGCGTACTGGGAGCTCTACCCGGCCGACCCCGCGTGGGGAACGGCAACCGTAGTGCTCCCATGGACGATGTATCAGCACTACGGCGACACGCGGATTCTCGAGCAGCGCTTCGACACGATGAGGAAGTGGGTCGAATTCCTGCGCAGTCAATCGCAAGGCGACCTGATCGAGTACGGGAAGTTCGGCGACTGGTGTCCGCCGCAGCAGGTTGTTTCGTCGCTGACACCGATTCGGCTGACTTCGTCGTGGCACTACTACCACGACACACTGATTCTCTCGCGCTCCGCCGCGGTGCTCGGGCGGAACTCCGAAGCTGAAGAGTACGCCGCGCTCGCCGACCGGATCAAGGACGCATTCAATCGCGAATTCCTGAGCGAGGGGCGCTACAGTGGTGAGAACTTCGAGGCGCTGCTCGAGCGTATGCGGAGCGCCTTTCCCGCACGGGACTCGGGCGAATCGCTGAGCGAGGAAGAAGAGCGTCGTAGAGCACGCAATATGATGAACCTCTTCGCGCCGGCGAGTCAGACCGCGAACGCATTGCCTCTTGCATTATCGATGGTGCCGGACGCACACGTACAGCCGGTGATTGAGACGTTGATCAGCGATATCTGCGACAATCGCAGTTTCCATCTGAACACCGGAATCGTCGGAACTCGTCACATTTTCGATGTTCTGACCCGCTTCGGTCATGCTGACGTCGGTTATCGATTGGCAACTCAGGATACCTATCCGAGTTGGGGCTACATGCTCAAGGAAGGAGCAACCACGCTCTGGGAACGTTGGGAGAAACTCGTTGAAGGGGGCATGAACTCCCACAACCATATCATGTACGGGACCGTCGACTCCTGGTTCTACCGCACCCTGGCGGGCATCGGGCGCGCAGACGACACTCCCGGTTTCCGCCGGATTCGCATTCGCCCGT
>PUOG01000058.1 GCA_003552745.1 Spirochaetaceae bacterium | reverse complement strand
GTGATGATCACCCGTTCGATCGAGCGAAAGTTGAAGCGAATAGTGTGCTCGATCGCCGAGAGGCTTTCTTCGAGCGAGAGCGGCAGTGTGTCTTCCTCTACGTCGAGGATATCGGTGGAAAGGTCGATATACGCCGTGGAGCCTCGAACAATTACGCTGCGAGCGCGTGTGTTCCGTGATACCACGCGCGAACGGTCGATCCGTGCCGGACCGTACATGAGTTCGCGCACCACTGTCCGCACGCTGGACTCCAGTCCGTCGGAACGAGGAACGAGCCGCGGCTCTCCGGCGAGCTCGCGTTCGATCGAGCCGGGGAAGAATAAAACGCGCTCAGCCCGGTTCGGAGAGACGAAGAGATAGAGCGCTATGGATACTGCAAGCGACGATGCGAGCGCCACGGCTGCGACCGCTTTTGTGTCAAAACGGGTGAAATTCATGTTCCGTCCGAATCGGGGCTCTCAAGTAGATCAATGAACTGACGGATGCCAGTATAGAGGCCCTCCGCGAGCTTGTGCAAGTATTCGGAATCGGCGAGCAGTTGAGCTTCGTTCGCATTCGTGACGAATCCGAGCTCAACGAGCACGCTCGGCATGAGTGCATTTCGTACGACTGCCCAGTTCTCCTGCTTGAGCCCGCGGTTCGGCGAGAGCTCTCCCACCGTCTGTTCGAGTCCGCTCAGGATTTCGTTACCGAGCATGGCGCTGTGTACCGAAACTTCTTCTTCGCGCATTGAATTGAGAATGGCGTGTATTCGTCTGCGATCTGCGTCGAGGTCTTCCGGATCGATAAGCGTGCGCCGCTGTTCCGGTGGAATGAACCATGCCTCAAATCCGGTCGCACGGGTATTCAGTGACGCATTCGCGTGCACTGAGACGTACACGACATACTCGTTTTCCCCGAGCGGCAGGTCGTTGGCCATGTCGGTGCGGGCGTCGAGCGGCAGATAACGGTCATCTTCGCGCGTGAGGATTACTCGGCGATCGTCAAACGACTCCCGCAGGAGATCACGCAAATGGAGCGAGACATCGAGCACAATGTCTTTCTCGCGCAAAACGAGCTGCTCACCGTCGATTACGTGCCGGCCGATTGTGCCCGGATCGCGACCACCGTGTCCGGGGTCAATGACTACCGCGGAAACGAACGGCTCATCTCGATCGGTGGCAGTGGGACGCCAGATCGCCTTCAGTTGTTCTGCCGTGCTCTTGTCGATGTAGACCGAACCGTCGTTCGATCTCGGGGGCGTGACGCTTATCACCGTGCCGTCATCGGTACGCATTTCGTCGCTGCCGACGGCGAAGCGAACGGCGTAGCCGGCGTGCTGAATTCGACCGAGCTCGAGAAACGGATCGTACCGAATCTCCGCATTGAGCTCGGACGCGACCTCGCGAAGAGATATCTCGCCCGAATATGCCGCGGCAACGGCACTCACGGCTACCATGAAAGCGATCAGCAGCGTCGAATAAGTCGTATACGGTCGAAGAGCTTTTCCCATCCTCGGTCCTCGCTAATAGTATCGATAAGATAGTCGAGTGCCTGAATACCGCCTCGCTCAATGGCGAGAAAGAGCGTCGCAGTGGCGAGTTCGGCGTCTACCTCGAATTGCCCGAGCTTCTGACTCCGGCGGAGGAAACAATCGAGACAGTGGAAACGAGTTGCCGCTCGAATGTCGCGCCCGGAGCCGTCGGCGCCTTCGGCCTCGGCGTATTCCCGGCGCAACTCGTCGATAATCGGCATGAGGGGGCCGGTTTCGTCGGGGGATTCCTGCTCATCCTCTCGATCGCGTACCCGAGCGTTCGCACCGTCGGGTCGATCGAAGGTGCTGCTTCCGGCCGCCCCTGCATTGAGGAGTGCATCGAGTTTCCGCGCGGCTCGATCCTCGAGTTCGCGTGATCGGGTCGGAAGATTCGGTCCGGCGTGTGCGGGATCTCCATCCCATACGGTCAGAATCGGGCGCTCCACGGAGAAGAGGAAGAGTTCGGTCTCATGGTTCGCCGGTGCAAGCCTTACACCGATACGATGTCTCAGTCGGTCAGCCTTTTCGCACGCTTCGACGAAGGAATCGCCGGTGACGATGATGTTTCCGCACTTCTCCACATTACTCGTAGGCAGGGCCACGGGTTGGCCCGGTGAGCGTGTGAGAAAGAGAGTATCGACTTCGTCTCCGTACGTATCTACACCGTCGAAGCGGTCGATTCGACCGGGAATAGAAACGATGCCTCGTTCGGCGGAAAAGCGGGAGCGTGTTTCCACGATCGGACCGGGGTCGCGTCCCACTGCGATTCGCAGCGCTGCACGGGTCGGTTCAAAACCGCGCGAGAGCGGGTATGTCCATCCGGACATATAGCCGCCGCTCAGTCGTGCGGCGACCTCGCCGACAACCACGAGATCCTCGGCGTTACGCTGCTCTATCCTGCCTTCGGCGGCGCGGGAGATCAACCATTGCGGGGCATCTCCGCGCGGTACGAGAAAGACATCACCTTTCGCAGCCCCGGGGTCGATTCCGAGGGCGTGTACGGCAGAGATGAAACCGCGCTCAAGACACTCTTTGCGCGGTACCGAAAGTGCCGAAGGGATCGTGTGACCGATTTCCACGAAGTACGGAGGAAATGTGATATGCCGGTCGGCGAGCCCGCACGGATGCACTGTTCCGTCATAGCTGATCGCATCGATGCTGTATTCGCGCCCCGGGATGAACGATTCGCAGATCACCCTTCCTGATCTCGACTCCTTCGTCGCGGCGCGCAGCGCGGAGTCGAGCTCGGATCTGCTGCCGACGCGACGCACCCCTCTCGCCCCCATATTGTCCACCGGCTTCACAACCGCTGGAAAGGGAATCTCGTCGAAGCTGTCCACGTCGGCGGGCCGAAGGTTCTCGTAGACTCGAAACGGTGGGACGAGAACGCCGGCTTGATCGAGCACTCGGCGCATCAATGCCTTGTCGCGGGAGCGTAGCGCTGTCGAGTAATCGATTCCGGGAAGCCCGAGCGTTTCGGCCACCCACGCAACCGTGGTCGAGAAAT
>PUOG01000346.1 GCA_003552745.1 Spirochaetaceae bacterium | reverse complement strand
CCGGCAATCGTCGGCGTCTACCACGGCATCTCGTTCCCCCGGTAATCGACGTACACCGGTCCGTCGGTGCCGAGATCCTCGATAACCTTCATCATACTCGAAACCGATTCTTCCACCGAGAGCGCACCTCCGGGGCCGGCCATATCGGTTCGCACCCAACCGGGATGAATCGCGGCGATCGCCACGCCTTCGGCACGGCAGTGGAACGACAGCAACTTCGTCAACATATTCAGCGCGGCCTTCGATACGCAGTACGGCACGCCACGACCGCCGCCCTGGTTTGCGATGCTTCCGGCATTCGAGCTGATCATAACGACTCGGGCACGGCTGCTGCGGCGGAGCAGCGGAAAGAGGCACTGCGAGACACGTAACGGTCCGAGCGTGTTCACACCGAAGACATCGTTCACGTCGTCGATCCGGATGTCGTCGATGCGCTCCTCTGTCGGCGGCCTGGAAACGCCGGCGTTGTTTATGAGCAGATCGAGCGCGTCGAGCTTCGCCTCGATTTCGGCCGCCGCGCGTTCGACCGATTCTGCGTCCGATACATCCATCCGTACCGGCACGCAGCGGTCGGCGTATTCGTCGACGAGCGCTCTCACGCCGTCGCTTTCGGGGTTACGAACGGCAGCGACCACCGTATCGCCGTTCTCGAGATACGCACGCGCGAAACCGTGACCAATCCCGCGCGAAGCGCCGGTAACACATACATTCACCATCGCTCCGATACCTCCTCACACAGCGCCGCGGCTCTATTCCGCGGCGCCGTTCCAGATCTTGCACAACGGCCCGTCGCTTCCGAAAATCGCATCAGTACCGGGGACCGGCACGCGCGCGATGCGCTCATCGGCTGCCGGGCGCTCGGAAACATCGCCGTAGCAGGTGTCGTAGCTCATGCCGCCGGGATAGGCGCCGACCACGCCGAAATCCGCCGAGGAATCGATCCGTTTGTGGGCAACCCCGGCCGGAATCACCACGGCGCTTCCGGCGCGCACTTCGAGCGTAACTCCGTTCGGCCCGCCGAACAGCACATGTGCCGAGCCGCGATAGCATCCGAGAACCTCGTGACTGGTGCTGTGATAGTGGTGATAGGAGAAAACGCCGTCACGCCAGCAACCGCTCCAACCGTTGCCGGTGAACAGTCGTTCGATAGCGCCGGCGCTTTCCGGCGACGCATTCGCATACACGAGCAGCGGCAGGCGATTGTTGGGAATCGTGCCGTCATCCTCCAGCATATACTGCTCGGGAATCTGTGAAGTGCTCATGGGAAAACCGTAGCGTTATTTCTCCGACAACTCCACCACACCGGTCCACTCTTTCGGCGGCGGGTGTGCAATACACTCCTCACTCCGTGAAAGAAAACGCCCGACCAGCGGATCGTTCGGCAGTAGCTTCCGGGCGGCAACGAGATAGCGTTTCGCCTCGGTGAACTCCCGTGCGTAGTACCGTTTTACCCCGGCGTGATAGAGCTTCCAACCCTTCTCCGCGTTCGACGACAGGCGGCGACGGGGATAGAAGATCTTCGTTCTGTACTGCTTACCTTTGACGGTGACCGTATCGACGAACTGGCATGGCACGGTGTCCCGAACCTTCGCGGCGACCGATTCTGAGATGATCAGCGGTACGCGGTAGATCTTTGTCAGACCTTCGAGACGAGAGGCGAGGTTCACCATGTCTCCCATGACCGTGTAGTCCATCTTCCGTTCCGAACCGACGTTGCCGACTGTTACCTGACCGAAATTGACGCCGATTCCGGTTCGGAACTCGGGTAGATCTCGCGCGCGCTGCGTTTCGTTGAACGCGTCGATCGCCTCGAGCATATCGAGCCCGGCTTCGACGGCGAGCAGCGCATCGTTATCGTGGCGGACCGGCGCCCCGAAAAACGCCATAATCGCATCGCCGATATACTTGTCGACGATTCCGTTGCGCGCGTAGATCAGATCAACCATGCGAGAGAAGTATTCATTGAGCGACTCAATCAAGCGGTCGGGAGGAAGATTCTCCGAGATCGATGTGAACCCCCGAATATCGGAGAAGAGCACCGCGAGTTCCCGATTGTCGCCCACGAGCATCGATTCCGGGTTGGCAAAAAGCTGGTCGAGGACGTCGATCGGGACGTATCTCTGGAAAACAGTGCGAACCTTCTGCTCCTGCCTGCGTGCAATAGCCGCCTGGTAAGCGAACCGCTTGATTTCGTCGTACGCCTTCTCGAGCTCATCGGTCATAAGATTGAACGTATGGCCGAGGTCGCCGAACTCATCGCGATAGAAGAGCGGTACACGGTGCGAGAGATCACCGGACCGCATAATATGGCGCATCGAGCCGGCCATCGTGTCGAGTGGATAGAGCAGGTGACGGGCGAAGACGAAGAGAAGCAGAAGGCTCGCGGCGAGACCGATTCCGGCGATAGTGCCCGATTGCGTGTAGATCTGGCGAATCACCGCGTAGAAGGTGTCCTCGCGGTCGGTGACGAAAAACATCCAGTCGAACGGAGCGAAGTAGGCCGATTGCGCGACACGAGACGTGCCGGCGAGCACGATTTCTCCCCATTCGTCCTGCTCACGGTCGTACCAGCGTCCCAAAGCCTCGGTTTCGTCGGACTCCACCTCGACATCGTCGGTGGAGAACGCGATCGCACCTCCGTGCTCGACGGCCAGAATGAGTTCGGACGGGCTCCTGATCAGACCGACCGCGAACGTCTCAACGGCGTGTTCTGCGGCCGCGACATATCTCGGCTCGTCGGTCAATTCGTTTGTCACGAGCAAGCGCCACTGGCTTTCGGCATAAGAGCGCAGCTGCTCGGCCTTGAACTCGAGTGAGCTCTGCGCGATGCGGGTTATCTCGTTGCGAGCGGCGAGGGCGGACGTAAGTCCGGCGATCAGGACGGGAAGAATGACGAGTGGCAGCACGACGAGAAAGAACTTGTATCTGATTCGCATTTTGCTAACCGCAATACTTGTGAGCAATTACATCTATGTTCTATTATTTGGATAAAGGGGTGTGCGGTCAATGTCGGACGAATCTT
>PUOG01000356.1 GCA_003552745.1 Spirochaetaceae bacterium | reverse complement strand
TGAAGCGTGAACGCACGCGCTCCGACGGCATTCTCGCCTTCTACAAAGAGCTTATCGCGCTTCGCAAAGGAAGAGGTGTATTCGACGAGGGCGAATACGTTGATGTCGCCCCGGATGACGAGTCTGTGTTCGCATATCGACGGGACGGAGAATCCGAACGCGCGCTCGTGATCGTAAACTTCAGCGATGCTCCGGCATCGTTCACGGTAGCAGCTGACGACGCCCGTTCGCTGCGTTACGGACTGCTTTCCAATCGACAGGCCCCGCCCGACGGTTTGCCGGCCGAGGATGCCGGACAATCGGCTGTCAAACTCTCGCTGCATCCGTGGGAGGCGTTCGTGTCGAGCAACTCCGACGGCGGCTCCGACGAGTCGGCTCTGTGGACCGTGCCGTAGAACAATGAGTGAACCGATCTCGCTCGATCAGATCGTCGCCCGCCTCGAAGCGCTCGAAGAGACGATCATCATGCGTTTTATCGATCGCGCCCAGTTCGCCGCTAACCCGGTGGCGTACGAGCGCGGACGCAGCGGTTTTTCAGGCGCGGGCGATCGGTCGCTGTTTGAGGTTCGTCTGGAAGCTCAGGAGCGAATGGATGCCGAGTTCGGCCGGTACGAGGTGCCTGAAGAGCGACCGGTAAACGACAATCTCCCAGCGCCGCGCCGGACGGTGCATCTGCCCGACTCGCCGTTGCGGATTGATGACTATTCGGTGGTTTCGCAGAGCCGTGCAATCCGCGACGCCTATCTGGCGTGTCTGCCGGATCTCTGCGCGGTCGGCGATGACGGGCAGTACGGTTCTTCGGTCGAGCTCGATGTATACGCCATTCAGGCGATCGCGCGCCGCGTTCACTACGGAGCGCTCTATGTTGCCGAGGCAAAATACCGCGGGAACCCGGACGCCTATCGCGACGCGGCCGCAGCGCACGATATCGACCGAATCGTTGAAATGCTTACGCGGAGTGAGGTGGAGCAGAGAATCGTCGGACGACTGGAGCAGAAAGTCGCCGATCTGCAGCATCACGTGAATACCGACGTGCGTCGCGTCATAGGCGCCCAGGTAATCGTTCAGTTTTACCGCGAAAGCGTGATCCCGCTCACGAAACAAGGTCAGGTATCGTATCTGCTCAACAGGCGCTGACGTGCGTTTGCGCCGCCATCCCCGTCTTACCATAATTAGTTGCAATGAACGATGTCCCGCGCCCCGTGCTTCGTATTGCACTTTTCGAAGAGGTAATCACCTTCCTGCTGCCCATCCCGCCGTACCTCTACATATTCGCTTCGATCACACAGATCGCAGGCGATGAGATGACCGCCTTCGCGGCTATCGTCGCGGTCGGATCGGCCATCGCGATCGCCGCTCACGTCGTGGTTCGACTTCGTGCGCTCTCCGCCGCTCGATTGGTGCTGCGCGGCTCCGACGAACGCTCGACCGCTTCCCGGGCGAAACTTCAGGCGTGCAACTGGCCGATGCGAAACGCGATTACGATCGCATTACGCTGGATCATCGTCGTTCCCGCCTTTGCCGCCCTGGCACTCGCGTTTCTCGGGGAACCGGACGCCGGCGCAATGGTGTTCACGCTGTTGTTCTCGGTGCTGACCGGTATCGTATACGCGGTGATCTTCTACTTCACCGGAATTGCGGCCGTCGATCCGGTGCGATCGAACGAGACGCTCCAGCGATCGGAGGCGGTTGAAGGAAGGACGTTCTCCGTGTCGCTCGGCACGAGAGCGGTCGTCACACTCATGACGGCCGCGATCTACCCAGTTGGACTGCTCCTGCTCGTTCAGTACCTGCAGGAAGCTGCCGCCATGGACGACTCGCGAATGGTGCTCGCAACCGGGCTCATTGCCACATCGAGCGCAATTATCATCATCATTCTTGCTTCCTTTTTCGTGCGCACGATCCAGCGCCCGCTCGAACGGGTTCGTGAGACGGTTCATTCGCTCACCGAACGCGGCGGAAGCCTCTCGGAGCGCATTCCTGTTACTACAGACGATATCACCGGCGACGTCGCAGCCGGGTTCAACGCATTCATCGAACGTTTGAGCGAGATCGTCGGCGTGGTGCAGGAGGCCACAACCGAGCTCGACGCAACCGGTGACGGGCTCATGCAAGCGGTGTCGGCGAACAGCGAGGCGATTCAGGAGATTATCGCCCAATCGGAACAGGCAGGTGCTTCGGTTGAAGAGCAGGCCGCCGAGCTGCGCAGGAGCGGCGAGTCGCTTCGAACAATCATGAGCTCGGTTCGCTCGCTTCGCGAGAGTATCGAGGAGCAATCGTCCACCGTCGAACAGAGCTCCTCGGCTGTCACCGAGCTGGTCGCCGGGGTTGATTCTGTCAATCGAAACATCCACACACTCGGAACTCGCGTAAACGGGCTTTTGGAAGCGGTGCAAACGAACCGCGGCAGTATGGAATCACTCGGAGAGAGCATTCGCACGATCTCAAGCCAGAGCGAGAACCTCAGCCAGACGAATCAGGTCGTACAGACAATCGCCGCTCAGACGAACCTGCTTGCGATGAACGCAGCGATAGAGGCCGCGCACGCCGGTAGTGCCGGAAGCGGATTCGCAGTCGTTGCCGATGAGATCAGGAATCTCGCCGAGCGAAGCTCACAGCAGAGTCGTGCGATAGCCGGGCAGCTGAAGCAGATCACGCAACAGATTCAGACCGTCTCGGACGGATCCGAACACGCACTTGCTGCTTTCGGCGAGGTTACCGATGTACTCGAACAGGTACGTTCTATCGAAGCGGAGGTACGGGCGAGCATGGATGAACAGTCGTCCGGTAACGAGCAATTGATGAAGTCGCTGCAGCGACTGACGACGATATCGCACGAGGTCCGCGAACGAATTCAGACCATTGCCGACGAGGGTGACCGGGCGGATCACGATGCGCGATCGCTCGAGTCGGTCACGAGCGACTTCGAGCAAATGATCGGTTCGATCGCCGAACGGGCATCCGGAATCCGCGACGTCGTAGAGAATCTGCAGGAGGTCGGCGAGAGAACCGGTAGCGCAATA
>PUOG01000062.1 GCA_003552745.1 Spirochaetaceae bacterium | reverse complement strand
TGCAGAGAATCGCCACCGAGACGTTGAGCATCATCCATTCCGCTCCGTACTGCCTCGACGTTTCGACGGGTCTCCGAGCGCCAGACCGTCTTCGAGTGCCTGAGAGTAGGCATCTTCTTCGAGCGAATCGCGGTCCACCTTGAGTTGATGGGAAGCACGTGCAAGCGCGTGCGCACCGAGAGTGGAAGTGGCGAGCAGAAGTAGCGCCGCGATCGCCAGCCGAGCAAAGATCGCGAGACTGCCGGCCTGCAGCATGGCGGCAACGATGATCGAAAGCGCTCCGCCGGTAAGGCACTTCCCCGCGCTGTGCAGCCTCGCGTAGACGTTGCCGAACCGGAACATACCGACGGTGGTAGCGACAAAGAATACCGATCCGGCAACGAGGAAGAATCCGGTAGCGAGCGTGAGAAGGTCGATCATCGTGCCGAGCTCCCGCCGAGATACTTTGCATAAACAATCAGATCTACGAACTGCAATACCGCATACACGAGCGCTACATCGAGCATCGCCGGCTCATCGAGCGTCACCGACAGCAGCACGATGAGTGCGAAGATCATCGTCGCGATAACCGAAACGGCGACGATCCGGTCTGCATGCGTCGGTCCTCGAATGACCATCAGGAAGGTACTGAGCGCTGTAACGCTGGTGATCACGATGACGGCTTCAAACATGAGCTTTCCCGGAAAGCGCCTCTGCAAGCGGGCGTTGCAGACGATCGAGCGAATCGATGAGCTCACGGTCGGAGGTACCCGACGACGCGAGCACGTGCACATAGAAGTAGCGGTCATCGCGATCGACGACGAGCGTCCCCGGAGTCAAGGTAATCGCGACGGCGAGGAGCACGAGCCCGAGTCGGTCGAATATGTGCGGCTCATAGCGCAGAATCGCCGACCGCAGCCGTAACCGGGGACGAAGTGCGAGGAGCGCCATACGTACGCTCGACCGCACCATGAAGAGCGCTGCCACGAGAAAGAACCGGGCCAGACGGACCGAACGACCGAAGAGATGCGAGGCACCGACGATACGATACGTGTGACGGAATAGCAGCAGCGGCAGCGCAACAACCGGTATGCCGACTACTGCAGTGGTGACGGTCACCTCTCCGGCGAAGACGAACCACGCAGCATAGAGGCCCAGATAGAAGACCGCGAATTCCTTCGCCGCGCCCTCCCTCCGGAATCGGCGAAGAACCCCGGACACTCGAAGTTCACGCATATGGTATTGCCGGCCATCTTATCGTCCGTGCTCACGACAGTCAACGTTTCGCGGGACCGCCGACTGCCATTCCGGTACACGCGACGACCGTGGTAAGATCGCGGGTGTATGGAGAGAATCGCGTACATAAATGGGGAGTTTGTGCCGGAGAGCCGGGCACGAGTTTCGATTTTCGACCGCGGTTTCCTCTTTGCCGATGCAGTATACGAGGTAACGGCGGTCATCGGCGGACGACTCGTCGATTTTCCGGCACACGCGCGCAGACTCGCGCGCTCGCTCGGTGAACTGAGCATCGATCCTCCGGCGGACGCGCCCGACCTGCTCTCGATACACCGCTCGCTCATCGAACGGAACGGAGTGGAGGAAGGAAGCGTCTATATGCAAATGTCGCGAGGAGCGGCCGATCGCAGCTTTCTCTATCCGCATGCGTCCGAATCTACGGTGATCGCCTTCACCCAGGAGAAGAAGATCGTCGCCCATCCGGCGGTTGCACGCGGCGCACGGGTGATCACGGCCGATGACTTGCGGTGGCAACGCCGCGATATCAAGACGGTACAGCTGCTCTACTCTTCGATGGCACGGACGCGTGCCGCCGAATCCGGCTGCGACGACGCCTGGCTGACGGAAGATGGAGTGGTTACCGAGGCGACGTCGAGTAACGCCTTCATCGTTACCGGAGGACGCATCGCGACACATCCACTCGACCGAAAGATCCTGCCCGGTATCACGCGCTCGGTCGTGATCGATTTAGCGAATGATGGCGGGCTGAAAGTCGAGGAGCGGGCGTTCACGATAGAGGAAGCGATAGCGGCCGAGGAGGCGTTCATGACATCATCGACGACTATCGTACTGCCGGTAGTGCGGATCGACGGCGTCGCGGTCGGAGACGGCGCTCCCCGACCGGTGGCTCTGGAACTTCGCCGGCGCTATCTCGAGCGGCTGTCCGACGGGTGAACTACGACTCGCCTGCAGGCGGCGAATCACTCGGCGCGGTTCGGTCGCGACCGGTCGTTCGCACCATTCCCGCCTGTATGACCCACGCAACGCCGGCTATGATCAGAACATCACCGATGCTGAAGCTCGTCGCGAGCGGCACCCATTCGGCGACATAGATCCAGTCGCCGAGAACGTTGAAATGCGTCTGCTCACTCATGAGCACTATGTTACCAAGAGTTCCGTCGTTCGAAGCGACGAGAGCATCGGCTGCGTCGTGAAGACCGGCGGAGCGCAGTCCCGCGACACTCGCCGGCATGTAGCCGCCGTTCGCGACGATCGGCGCCACGTTCAACACCATTCCCGGAACAACGGGCCAGAGAGTACGCCAATTCCACAGGAGGAACGCAATCGTCAACGCGTAGGAGACAATGTGGAAGAAGCCCACTCCCGTGCGGATCGGCGCCGGTGACCACAGAAAAGACGGGAATATGAGCAGCTGCACGAGCAGCCCGAGAAAGAGGAGCCAGACACCCCGCAACGGCAGCCGGCCGAGCGAACCGATGCTTCCGCCGCGCAGAAAACCGGCCGCCAGACCGAAAAGGATCGCTGCGACCACGATCACGGCGCGACCTCCGAGCTCAGGCCGTCTTGCTTCTGCTCGTCATCCGAGTCCTCGTCATCCGAGGTCAGTACGCGTTCCAGGAAGACCTGGACGAGATTCGGGTCAAGCACGCTGCCGGCCATCTCCTTCATAATCGCGCACGCCTCGGGAATCGAATACTTCAACGGCTGCCCCTTCGGCGGTCGATACGGCCGTTCGGTCGTCAAGGCGCTGTACACGTCGGCTACCGCGACGATTCGCGCCTCCAGCGGGATCTCC
>PUOG01000044.1 GCA_003552745.1 Spirochaetaceae bacterium | reverse complement strand
GCGAAACCGAAGACCCGTTCGAGCTCACGGAGTGAGGCGTCATGGCAATCGCACTCTTTGACAAGTACGAGAGCGTTCTCGATCGCATCGACACGATCAAGTACACGGGAACGATTGAGCGGGTGCAGGGAGGACTGCTGGAAAGCCGCGGGCCGCAGGCGGTCGTCGGTGAGCTGTGTCGCATCGAGCGTGGGGACGACGACGACGACTTCGTTCCGGCGGAGGTGGTCGGTCTCAACGGCAACCGCGTGCAACTCATGGCGTACCGCGATATCGAAGGGGTGGAGGTCGGCTGTTCGGTGACCGCCACCGGCGATGTCCTCCGCGTCCCCGTGAGCGAGCGCCTGCTCGGCCGCGTTATCGACGGGCTCGGACGTCCAATCGACGGTAACAACGAGATTCACGGCGATGAGCTCTATCCGATTCACGCCGAACCTCCGGACGTGCTGCGTCGCCGGCGCATCGAAACGCAGATAGAGACCGGCATCCGAGCGGTCGACGGACTCGTTCCGGTAGGCGAGGGCCAGCGAATGGGCATCTTCTCCGGTAGCGGGCTCGGGAAGAGTACGATGCTCGGGATGATCGCACGCAACACGAGCGCGGACGTTAACATCATCGCGCTGATCGGCGAGCGGGGTCGCGAGGTGCGCGAGTTTCTCGAGTACGACCTCGGCGCCGAGGGCCTGAAGCGCAGCGTGGTGGTCGTCTCCACCTCCGACACCCCACCGCTTTCGCGCTACCGCGCAGCGAGCGTGGCGACCACCATCGGCGAGTATTTCCGCGACCGGGGTGCGAATGTCATGCTGCTGTTCGACTCGGTGACACGCTATGCGCGGGCGGTACGCGAAATCTCGCTCGCGCGCGGTGAGTTTCCCGCGAATCGCGGCTTCACACCGAGTGTGTTCAGTGGATTGCCGAAACTGCTCGAGCGATGCGGCACGAGCGAACACGGAACGATGACCGGTTTCTACGCCATTCTCGTCGAGGGCGACGATATGGATGAGCCGATCGCCGACACGGTGCGCGGGATCCTCGACGGGCATGTCGTGCTCAGCCGGCGGCTCGCGCAGCGAGCGCACTACCCGGCGGTCGATGTCCTGGGATCGATCTCGCGCCTGGCGAACCGGGTGACCGACCCGCGGGTGTACGAGGCGGTGGTGAAGATCCGCCGCTGGATCGCCGTCTACCAGGAGAACGAAGACGTGATCAACGTCGGCGCCTACTCGCAGGGGAGCAATCCCGAGCTCGACGAGGCGATCGCCCGTATCGACGCGATCTACGACTTCCTGCGGCAGGACATCGCCGAGCGGACCGAGCTCGAGGAGACCAAGCGCGGATTGTGTGAGCTCGCCGGGATTCGGTGGGATGACGGTGGGGCCGGGACCGGGACAGAGACCGTGGATGACGATGGGGCCGGGGCCGAGGGCACCGATGCGCCCGGAGCCGGCACCGAGGCCGTGGATGGCGATGTGCCCACGGCCGACATTCCGACTGATTCCGGCGGCGAGGAGGATCGCGAATGAGGCGGTTTCGCTACTCACTCGATCACCTCCTCTCGTTACGGCTGCACGCCGAGCGTGAGGCCGAAATGGCGATGGCGCAGGTCATTGCACGTCGAGATGCGGTCGAGCGGCGCCGACGCGAGCTGGAAACCGAACGGCAGAGACCGATTGCGCGGGAGCTCGACGGGACGGTAGATCTGTCGTTCGAGTTGGTGCGCGGTCGCTATCTCGACCGGATCGAGTTCGCGCTGAAGAGTACCCGGGAAGATCTGGGGCGACTGGAGCGCGAGCTGAGTAGCGCTCGTGATACGTATAACGAGCGGCGGCGCGCGCGCGAGGTTCTCGAGCGGCTGAAACAGGTGCGGGAGGTGGAGCATTATCGCGGAGAGCGCCGCCGGGCGGATGCGGAGCTGAACGACATCATCGGCTCTCGAGCCGCCCGTGAACGGGCCGAAGGAGCGTTGTAATGGCAAATCGGTACAACCGCGTCGGAGCTGCACCGCGCATCATCGTGCTCTTGCTGCTGGTACTCGTTCTGCTTGGCGGCGGAGCGTTCTGGTTCGATGTGCTCGGGCTGATCAATGCCAGGGAGTTGCTCCAGCCGATTCTTCAACCGATCGGACTCGGCCGGGCGGCGCCGGTTGCGCCACCGGAAGATCCGGATCTCCTCGACCGGCTTCGTGCCGAGCGGCGGCAGGAACAACTCGTGCTGCAGGAAGAGGAACTCGACCGCCGCCGACGCGAGCTCGACGAAGCCGAAGAGGAGTTCGAACGGCGTCTCCAGGAGCTCGAGGACCGCGAAACGACGCTCGCCGAGCGCGAGGAGTCGTTCGACCAGCGAGAAGCTGAGTACGAAGACCGTCGTGCAAACCTGCGTCGAAACGCACAAACGCTCCAAAACATGCCTCCGGAACAGGCTGTGGCGATTTTGGAGGACTACGAGGACCAAGATCTCGTATCTATACTTCGGATTACCGACGAAATTGCCGAAGAAGAAGATGAGTTATCACTGGTTCCGGTATGGCTGAGTCAATTGCCGCCCGACAGAGTGGCACGAATACAGAGGTTGCTTGCTCAGCGTCCCGGTTCCTGACCGTAAGGGGGACGCACGTCACGTGGTGACATACTCACCGATTAGCCACATCTTCGGCACGAACTCTACCAGCGGAGGATCGGGCCGAACGATCCACGATCTCACCCCTGTCTCCAACGAGTTTGCTGCGGTTCTCGAGCGTGCGATGCGTAGTACCGACGTACCGCATCTCGATCCGATCGACGATGGATATCGCGATATGCTCGAGGAAATCGAGGAGCGGGCACGCGAGAATCGAGAAGCTCATGCCCGACGTCGAGAGGCCGACCGGAATCGCGACAAGCGGATGCATGATCTGCGTCTCGGCGAGATCGAAGAGAGCATTCGCAGCTCGGAAGAAGTCACATCGGCTCTTTCCGACCGCGCCGGGGGCGAAAGTTCGTCGTCGATCGAGCGCCTCGAAGAGCACGCCCGCGAACTGATGGAGTCGCTTCGCGATGCGTTGCGCCGGGAGGACGGTGAGACGGACGTGGGTTTGATCCAACGTGCTCTCGATCGCGCCGAAGAGCTCATCTCGAAGATCGAGGATCTTTTGGATGCCGGAGAACGCTTCGATAAGCTTGTCGAGATACTCAACGACGTGTTCGAGCGAATGCGCTCCGGGCGTGAACGTTCCGAGGGGCAGCTCGATGAAACGCTCGAATCGATCGAACGAAAACTCACGGACGAGTTACGCTCGATCGCCTCTGAACTCCGCTCGTCCTCGGCCGGCTCCGGCGATGGAACGAAATTGCGATCTGGAGGCGGTTCCGAGGGCGCCGAGACGGCGCCGGAATTGCGGCGGTTCGATGCCGCCGGCATCCGGAGGTTTCTATCCGGCGGCGAGGAGGGAAACGCCGTCTCGAGCCGAGAACGAACCGCGGTTGGTGAAATGGTGCGACGGCTCGACAGCGACCGCCGCGCTCATCGCTCCGCCGAAGCGGGAAGTTCGGCGCAACTTCGATCGACCAACTCCGGTTCCGAAGGCGGAAGTGCAGCCGAAGCCGTTCGGGCGAGCGAGCGGCTCGCGGAACGACTCAAGGAACTGGCGGATCTTCTCGAAGAGGATGGTGAGACGGGACGATCGGGTACAAGCGCCCGCGAGTCGAATAGGCGCAGCGGCCTTGCCGAGCGCGAGCTGATCTTTGATGTGCGTGACCGCCGGAGCGATCGTAACGACTCGCCGAGGCACCATCGCCGGAGCGAACGGACGAGTGGTGAGAGCCGAGGATCCGAGGCACGAGAGAATGTTGAGAAGGGCGACGGCCGGTCGAGACCGGTACACCGTTCGGCGCGCTCAGACGGCGAAGCGAGCGATAACCGCAGCGGCAGCGAACGAAGTGAGGCCGCCGAGCGTTCGGGTGCGCGGGGTCGCACCGAAGGCGGCACGACGCAACGAGCGCAGTCCGATTTTGAAGCAATCTTCGATCGCAGCGCCGATCGGCCCACGCCGGCCGATCGCGGCAATCCGGCAACACCGGCGAGCGGCGGTCGAACTCTGCGATCCGACGTCGCCTCCGAACTTGCCCGCCATCTGCGCGAGAGCGGAAACGGAGAGATCGTACGACAGGCTCGTGTGATTCTTCGCGATAACAATCTCGGTGAGCTGCGTCTCGTGTTGAAACCGGACGGGCTCGGCACCGTGCGGATGCGCATGGAGCTGGAGGATAAGCGGATCGAGATGCGCATTTTCGTAGAGAACTCCGGTGTGCGAGAGGTCATTCGTGAGAATCTCGCCAACCTCCAGCGCGCTTTTGAGGCCGAAGGATTCACGACCGGCGAGTTTCATGTCGATGTAGAAGGAGACGGCTCCGACGGCGCTTCGGGGCAGGAGCGGGCAACCGCGGAGAGTGGGGCGGCTGATTCCAGCTCGTCCTCCGGGCGCGGGGCACAGGAGCTCGATGATGCGGTTCCGATGCTGGATGGATATGACGACGGAGAGCGACATATCAACCTCGTGGTGTAGCGATCGAAAGGAGATGGAGAGACGATGGATATAACGAGTGCGTTGTCGGATTTTTCGACTCAGATGAGCAGCTCAGAGCGCAACCAGACCGCCCGCGAGGTCTCCGCCTTCAATAATTCCATTCCTCGAGAGGCGCGCGCCCAGCAGGAGCTCGGCCGCGACGATTTTCTGAAGATCCTGCTCACGCAGCTTCAGAACCAGGATCCGACCGAGCCGATGGACGACAAGGAGTTCATCGCGCAGATGGCGCAGTTCTCGTCGCTCGAACAGATGACGAACATGGCCGAAAACTTCGAACGGCTCTCCAGAATGCTCAGCGGTGAACAGGCGCTCGCCACAATTGGACGAACGGTCGAGGTGGCGGACGGAGACCGGAGTGTCGAGGGTGTGGTCACCGAAGTCACTCGCGGCGATACGCCTCAGGTAATGGTCAACGGTCACTATTACGACTATGCAGACGTAGTACGGGTAAAGGAGTAGAGAAAGTCTTATGATGCGGTCACTGTATTCGGGAGTAAGCGGTCTTCAGAACCACCAGACGCGAATGGACGTTATCGGTAACAACGTCTCCAACGTGAACACCACCGGGTTCAAGCGCGGCCGAGTGACGTTTCAGGATCTCATCTCGCAACGGATGCAGGGCGCTGCTCGCCCCGGTATCGAGCGTGGAGGTGTGAACCCGCAACAGGTGGGCCTCGGTATGAACGTGGCCGCGATCGATACGCTGCACGAACAGGGGAGCCTGGAGACAACCGGTCAGAAAGACGACCTGGCCATTCAGGGCGACGGTTTCTTCGTTCTGCGTGACGGTGAAGTGCAGCGCTACACCCGCGCGGGTAACTTCAGTCTCGATGCCGAAGGGATGCTCGTGAACCCCGCGAACGGTATGCGAGTCCAGGGGTGGCAGGCTACCGAGGAGAACGGTGAAACATTCATCAACACGGCCGCAAGCATAGAGGATCTACGGGTTCCCGTCGGCGGCAAAGACCCGGCACAGGCGACCACGAATGTCCGCTTCGCGAGCAATCTCGACAAGAATACGCCGGTCCTCGGCGACGACCCTTCAGCCGCCGAATTGCGCGAAGGTACGTGGAGCGTTACTCAGGACATCTACGACAGTTTCGGTAACACGCACGAGCTGCGACTCGACTTCACCCGCGTTCCCGATCAACCGAACCAGTGGGAGGTCAACACCGTCGTGAATCCGGGCGAAGATGAGCAGCCGCTGCAGAATCTCGCGGTCGGAGGGGTGGATAGCTCCGATACGACGAGTTTTATCGTGCAGTTCGCTGATGACGGGACTCTGCAGAGTGTGAGCAACGCCGAAGGCGGTGTCGACGATGAGGGTGAGGTTTCGGTCGAAATGACGTTCGAGGTCCCCGAGGGAGCGATCCCACTCATAGGAGAGGATCTCGACCTCGTCGGAGACGTACAGACGCAGACCTTTAACATGAGCCTCGGCGAGGTCGGGGCGTTCACCGACAGCATGACGCAGTACGCCTCACCGAGCAGTCTGAAGGTCTTCGAGCAGGATGGATTCGCCATGGGCTATCTCGAGGATTTCCAGATCGACCGTACGGGAACGATTACCGGGATATACTCGAACGGTAATAACCGGGAGCTCGGACAGATTGCGATGGCGAGCTTTACGAATCCCGGCGGCCTGGAGAAAGACGGGGAGACGAACTTCGCCGAGACCATCAACAGTGGAATGGCGGATATCGGACCGTCCGGTATCGCCGGTAAGGGGCAGATCATCTCAGGTGCGCTGGAAATGAGTAATGTCGATCTCTCGGAGAGCTTCACCGATATGATCGTGACTCAGCGCGGCTTCCAGGCGAACAGCCGAACGATTCGTACGAGCGATCAGATGTTGCAGGAAGTCTTAACACTGAAGCAGTAAAGGCGTATCATGAGGGGTGAATGATCAGGGTAACCCGGTTGGACGGGCGAGCGTATTACGTAAACCCGCACCAGATAGAGTATATCGAGTTGAACCCTGATACGACGCTTATCATGCTATCGGGCAAGCGCTTGATCGTGCAGGAATCGTACGAGCAGGTATTCGATGAGATCGTCGATTACCGTCGAATGATCGGCGCGTTCAAAAACGAGGAGTAGGCCGAACGATTATGGATCTGGGAACGATAATCGGAATTATCTCTGGCTTTGCCTTCATCCTCATGGCCATTCTGACGAGCGGAGGGTTTCTCGCACTCTATATCAACCTTCCCGCGTTCATCATGGTCATCGGCGGCAGCTTCGCTGCCATGCTGGTATCGAACCCGCTCAGTCGTATGCTCGGCATAATGCGCTACGTTAACCTGACGTTGCGCGCTCCCGATCTCAAGGAAGAGAAGATAATCTCCGATCTGGTTGCATTCTCCGAGCGTGCGCGACGCGAAGGCCTTCTCGCCCTCGAGGACAATCTCGACGAGGTGGAAGACGAATTCATGCGCAAAGGGGTTCAGCTGGTTGTCGACGGGACTGATCCCGACATCATCAAGAGCGTGCTCTTCAACGACTTGAATCAGCTTCAGGAACGGCACGACACCGGTATAAAAATATTCGATGACTGGGGCAAGATAGCGCCCGCGTTCGGTATGATCGGGACTCTTGCCGGGCTTATCGCGATGCTGCAGGCGCTCGGCGAAGATCCCGACGCTATCGGACAGGGAATGGCGCTGGCGCTGATTACGACGATGTACGGCTCGATTATGGCGAATCTGGTGCTTGTTCCGATGAAGAACAAGCTCGAAGACCGTAATCGCGACGAGATCCGCGTCAAGGAAATCGTCGTTGAAGGAATCCTGAGCATTCAGAGCGGCGATAATCCGCGTATACTTCTCGAGAAACTTGTGAGCTTTCTGCCGCCGCGACAGCGTGACGCAATCCGGCAGGAGAGCGCTCGGGATTGAATAACTGCGGTGATTTGAGAGGCAGCACCGATGGCTCCACCATTAAAGAAGAGAGAACGACGCAAAACCGTGGGAGCGGCCGACTGGTTGTTGACCTACGGCGATATGACGACCTTGCTGCTTACCTTTTTCGTGCTCCTCTTTACCACGGCCGAGATCGATGGTGAGGAGCTGCGAATAATCCTCGCCGCCTTCCCCGGTCTCGGAAGCCAGCAGGGCGGCGTTACCCTCGATGAGGGACGTCTCGCCGAGCTCGGGTCGACGCTGATGAGCCTTCCGAGCAGAACGGCCGGTCGATCGCTCGATGAGGCAAGACGTCAGGCTATCAGCATTTTCGAGCCCGAAATCCGTTCCAACAGAGTCCGTGTCACTCGCGATGAGCGGGGGCTCGTTATCTCGCTCGCCGCCGACGCGTTCTTCCGGACAGCCAGTGCCGAAGTCGACATCGACCGTTCGCGGACGGTGCTCGAAAACCTTTCTGACCTGCTCAGATCGGACGCGGTTGCCGATCGCAACTTCCGTATCGAGGGGCATACCGACAGCATTCCCACCGACCCGGAGGGACGTTGGCCGGACAACTGGCACCTCGGCGCCGATCGTGCACTGAACGTGCTCTCTCTGCTCGTCGAATATGGCGCCGACGAGGAGCGTTTTCAGGTCATGTCGCTCGGCGAGCAACAACCGCTGTTTTCCAATGAGACGCCCGAAGGACGGGCGTATAACCGGCGCGTTGACGTCATTATACTCAGCGACGGCAATCTGTAGCCGCACAGCCGGGAGGGGATCAGATGTCTGACGATATTTTTGAAACCGACGAGGATGCAGGTCTCGAGGAAGAGGCGGGTCGCCGGGGCGGACTGCTCTCGGGGCTCGCCATCCAGATTCTCAAGTGGGTCGCTATCATCATCGGTGCGATCATCTTCGTAGTAACCGTTGTGGTGGTTACCCTGAACATACTCCAGAGCGATGAGCCGGTCGGGCCTCAGGTTCCGGTGAGCGAAGAGTACGAAGCCGAGATTCCGGACTACGACTTCTACGCCGGGTTGGACGAAATACGCGGTAACACCGCCGACGGGCAGAGCACTTTCATTGCGGATATTCAGCTCGGCTACGACGAAGGAGATACGAGAGTGCAGGCGGAGCTGTCGCGACGAACACCGCAGATCCGCGACCGCATCCGGAGAATTCTCGCCGAGAGCACGACCGAGGAGCTCAGACCGCAACACGAGGAAACGTTGAAGCAGAAAATACGGGACAGCATCAATGCAATAATGTCCAGCGGGCGCGTCCGCGAAGTCGTGTTCAACGAGTTCCAGGTCGTCCCCTTCTAGTATTTCCGGTCGTTCTGGTTCGTTGATAGAATACGAAAAAGCCGGTATAGTAGGAGTTTAGGGGAGTGGGAACATGACGGAAGTCCTGTCACAGGACGAAATTGACCAGCTGCTGACCGCCATATCGTCAGGCGATATCGAAACCGAAGAGGTACAACAGCCGGCCGATCAGCGCAAGATCAAGATATACGATTTCAAGCGCCCCGATAAGTTCTCCAAAGAGCAGATTCGAACCGTCAGCATTATGCACGAGACCTTCGCGCGGCTGACGACTACGAGCTTGAGCGCGCAGCTGAGGAGTCTCGTTCAGGTCCACGTGGCGAGCGTTGATCAGCTGACCTACGAGGAGTTCATCCGCTCTATTCCCAACCCGACCACCCTTGCAATCATCAATATGGATCCTCTTAAGGGGAACAGCATCCTTGAGATCGATCCTGCGATCACCTTTTCGATTATCGATCGCCTCTTCGGTGGTCAGGGAGAGGGGACGAAGGTTACCCGCGATCTGACCGAAATCGAGAACTCCGTCATGGAGGGAATCATCGTCCGCATTCTCGGCAATGTCCGCGAAGCGTGGAGTCAGGTGATCGATCTGCGACCCCGCCTCGGGAATATCGAAACCAATCCGCAGTTCGCCCAGATCGTGCCGCCGACAGAAATGGTAGTGCTCGTGACGCTCGAAACGAAAGTCGGAGAGGTCGAGGGCATGATGAATTTCTGCATTCCGTACCTCACGATCGAGCCGATTATCTCCAAGCTCAGCGCCCAGTACTGGTACAGCTCCGTTCGGCGTGGAGCTACAACCGAGAATCTCAATATCCTCCGGGAGCGGCTTTCGACTATAGCAGTCGATTTGATTGCCGAAATTGGTACTATGGAGCTTACGGTGCGCGATGTGCTTAGTTTGCGTGCCGGAGACGTGGTGCGGCTGCCGGATGTACGGGTCGGCGATCCGATGAATCTGAATATCGGACATCGTCCGAAGTTCAAGTGCAAACCGGGTGTGGTGCGCAACAAGCTGGCGGTGCAGATCACCGAGCCGCTAGAGGATATTGCCGAGGAAGAGTTCGAAGAGCTCGCGGTTGAAGGAGACGAGTGAGACTATGAGCGACGGTAGCCTTTCTCAAGACGAAATCGATGCTCTGTTGCAGGGTTCCGGCGGAATGGATTTCGAGGAGGAGTCGTCGGCCGGCGACGATCTCACCGAGCAGCAGATTCGCGCGTTCGAGAGCATTGTAAGCGCGACGGTCGACTCCCAGGGATCGAACTTCTCGATGCTCGTTAACTCGCCGGTAAGTATGGGTAAGCCGACGGTGAGCGCGAGCCGCCGTGATCGCCTCTTCGGTGAGCTCGATGAGCAGCTCGTTCAAGTCAAGCTCGACTACACCAGCGGCGTCTCCGGCGATCATCTATTTCTCATGTCGACTGAGACCGCGCTTGCTATCGCAGCGCCGATGATGGGACAGGATGGTGTCGAGCTGAACGATGCGGCGATAAATGCGCTCCAGGAAGCGATCAGTCAGATCCACGGTCCGGTGAGCACCGCGATGGGCGAGGCTGCCGGAGCGACGATCATGAGCGGCGCGCCGCAGGGGCAGAGTGTCGGGCGGGACGAACTCGATCTGCCGACAGGCAGTTTCGCGAAGGTAGAGTACCCGGTTACTATCGACGGTTCGCAGTACCGGATCATCGAGCTCTTCGCTTCCGATATCGTGACTGCGGTTGCCCGTCAGGTCAGCGGTGGCAGCTCCGGTACCGGCCGGCAGGCGCAACAGCCCGGCACTGGAGGACAGGCGTCCGGGGGATTAGCTGCAATGATGGGCGGTGGAGAGAGCGGCGGATCGGATCCGATGGCAGAGATGTTCGGGGGCGCAGGCGGCCAGATGGGAGGCAGTCCGGGCGTCCAGAGCGTGCAGTTTCCGAACCTCCAGGGCGGGCAGGGCTCCGGAGAGCAGGGGAATATCAGCCTGCTCATGGACGTCTACATGGAGATGACCGTCGAGCTTGGCCGCACGCGAAAGCTGATCAAGGAAATCCTCGGAATGGGCGAGGGGACGATTATAGAGCTCGATAAGCTGGCAGGCGAGCCGGTCGACATACTGGTGAACCACAAGCTTATCGCGAAGGGCGAAGTTGTCGTGATTGACGAGAACTTCGGCGTTCGGGTTACCGAGATCGTTTCGCCAATGGAGCGGGTCAGTAATATGTCCTAGAACGTAAGGAGGCGGCTCCGCAGCGATTCACTGCAGAGTTTCGATCGGAGCGCCGTTTCATATCGCACGTTTACTTGGGAGGGGAACGTGAAATACGCACTGCTTGTCGTGGTGTTTGTGCTCGTCGGTGCCGCACCGGTACACAGTCAGGACGAACCGCAGACACCGGAGGCCGATGCCGAATCGCGCAGCGAAGAAACGTCCGCGCAGAGCATCGACGAATCCGAACTGACATTCGACGAAGACTCCGGAGGCGCTGCCGAAGGGAGTGGCGAAGGACTCACGAGTTTCGGTGCCGGCGATTTCATTCGCATGGTTCTCGTGCTCGCGCTGGTGGTCCTGTCCATATATGTTCTCTTCTACTTCATCCGGAAGGCCAGCGGACAGGGAGTTCGCGGCAGTAGAGCCGTTCGACTGCTCGGGACGACCCCACTACAGGGGAGTCGGAGCGTTCATCTTGTGGAAGTCGGCGGGCGGGTGTTTCTGCTCGGATCCGCCGATCAATCGGTACGCCTCATATCCGAGATCGACGATCAGGAGAGTGTCGATCAACTCCTTCTCGACCACGGTGACGGCGTTTCCGCCGGTGGTTACGGGCGGCGTACGTTCCCGGAGCTGTTAGCGGATATGTTCCGGAGTAACTCGCTTGATTCGCGCCCGGAGAAGAGGTCGAACGGCGGTGGGAACGACGGCGGTGCCGATCGCGAGTCCGCATCCGTTCTCGGGACCGCTTACAGCGAACCTTCCACCGATGCACACGAGCACGCCGAGGAAGCGAACGAGCCGCCGACGTTTCTCGAAGTGCAGCGATCCCGGCTGCGGCAGCTGTAGGGGGCGAATATGCGTCGAAGACTCGTATTTGCGGTCGCGGTTCTGCTCCTGTTTGTGCTCGTGGTGCCGGTCGGAGCACAAACGGCAGACGAGGAGAGTGGCCCCGGCATCCCGTTTATCGACTTTGCGGTTCGCGAGGCGGAGAGCGACCAGGAGGTTGCGCTCAGTCTGCAGATTCTGTTGCTGCTGGCGGTATTGAGCCTTGCCCCGTCCATCATCATTCTCCTGACAAGCTTTCTACGGATTGCAATCGTTCTCGATTTCGTCAAGCGGGCACTCAGTTTGCAGCAGGTACCGCCGACTCAGGTGCTGATGGGGGTAGCGCTGTTCATGACGCTGTTCATCATGTATCCGACGATCTCCGAGATCTACGAGGAGGCGTTCGTACCGATGGCGGACGGCGAGATCGGCCTGGAAGAGGCGTTCGAGAATTTCGAAGCACCGATTCGCATCTTCATGTATCGGCAGATGCAGCGCAACCCCGACACGATTCGCCTTTTCATGCGACTCGCCGACATGCCGCGTCCGGCGAATCTCGGCGAGGTGCCGACGCATGTGCTTGTGCCCGCGTTCATTCTCCACGAAATGACGGTGGCGTTTCAGATCGGGATACTGCTGTTCATTCCATTTATCATCGTGGACATGGTCGTAGCCTCTACCTTGATGTCCATGGGTATGATCATGCTGCCGCCGATCATGATCTCGCTACCGTTCAAACTCATACTCTTCGTACTTGTCGACGGTTGGGGGCTGCTGACCCAGCAACTTGTCGCAAGTTTTCTGTAGCGACGACGAATAAAGGGAGGGGAAGATGTCGTTAGGAACCGCCATACAGCTGGCGAGAAGCAGTGTACTGCAGATACTGATAATCGCTTCGCCTATTCTCATTATCGCTATGGCCGTCGGTCTGATCATCTCGATCCTGCAGGCGACCACGAGCATACAGGAGCAGACGTTGACGTTCGTTCCGAAAATCGCGGCGATCCTGCTGGCGCTGCTTCTGTTCGGACCGTGGATGGCGAGTCTGCTCGTGGCATTCACCGAGAGTCTGTTCGCTCAGATACCGGCGATCGTGAGATAGGAGGGCGGATGTCGCTGTTCGAGGTCGTCGAACACACCCAGCTCTTCTTCCTCATCTTCGCGCGCGTTTTCATGCTCTTGCGCACGGCACCGCTGCTCTCCGGTCAAGGTGTACCAGGAGTAGCTCGCGTCGGCCTCTGTCTTATGGCCACGTGGGTCGTCCTGCCGTGGATCGTCGAAGCGGGCTATCCGATACCTGAAACCGGTCTCGGATACGCGCTGCTTGTCGTCGGCGAGGGGCTCGTCGGAGTCACTATCGGCATGTTCATGACGCTGGTGTTCACGACATTCCAGACGGCGGGGCAGTTCTTCTCACTGCAGATGGGCTTCGGCGCTTCTCAGGTTTTCGATCCGCTGAGTCAGGTCGAAATCCCGCTCGTCGGTCAGTTCTTCAACCTTGTCGCGATGTTCGTGTTCGTAACGACCGCCGGTTTCAACCACATATTCCTCGTCGGGGTGCTCCGCAGTTTCGAGGCGATTCGAGCCGTCGATATACTGCAGGCGAACGAGGAGCTTGCGCTGTTCATGATGCACGCCCTTTCGGCTCTCTTCGCGCAAGCACTGGTGATAAGCATGCCGATCCTCGGGACACTCATGCTGGTCAATATCAGCCTCGGACTCATGGCAAAGGCCGCGCCGCAGATGAATCTGCTCATGATCGGGTTTCCGATGGCGATCCTGGTTGCATTCGGGGTCATGTTCCTTGCCATGCCCGTGATAATGGGGGCGTTCGACCGGCTCATCTCAGGCGGCTGGGAACAGCTGCACGCTCTCTACCGCTTCTATGGAGGG
>PUOG01000343.1 GCA_003552745.1 Spirochaetaceae bacterium | reverse complement strand
CCGGGACCGCTTCGCTTCGTGCCGGTGACGCCGACCGCGCGCGCCGCTGGTGGTCGAGTGTGGGCTCCTCCGGCTATATCGTCGCCGAAGCCAACGCACGAATCGCCGAGCTCGACCGGCCGGAGGACGACCGCAACGAGCCATGGTACTTCAACCTGCACGATCTTCTGCCCAAGGCGGTCGGCAACACGATTCGTGCAGCGATGAACGGCGAGGAGCGACCGGAACAAGCACGCGAGAGGCTCCGAGCGGCCCTCGAGGAGTACCCCGAAGTAAAGGCGATGGTTCGCTACCTGCTCGAAGAAGGCGATGACCCCGGACGATACTTCGCCCTCTCGGTGGCCGAGTGCCTCGAACTCGACGATCTCTCGCCGATGATCTTCGCTATCGTACGCGATCGCCGGATGCGACAGGCGCGGTGCGAGCAGGCGATGGCTATCCTCGCCTCGTGGGGCAGCACCTTCGAGCTACCGACAGAGCAGCTCGAACGCCCGTCGCGAGCCGGACGCAGCACCACCGTGCGTATCCAGAAGTGGGAAATCGTGTACGACCAGATGGAAACCATGCCGGACGATGTCGGCGAGATCCACCAGGCCGGCTACGAAGCCCTCCGGGAGGATCGGCTCGACCGCGCCGAATCGTTGCTCACCCAGGCGCTCGAAATCCGGGATGACGTTCCGGCCGTGTGGCAGAATCTCATCGCCACCTATGAACGGAAGGGGAAACGCAAGAAAGCGTACCGGATGATCGAGGAGGTCCACCGGCGATTCCCCGACTACGCCTTCGCACGCTTCGGCATCGCGATCCGCGAAGCGCAGGTCCGTAACAACCCGCAACGGGCGCACGAGCTGCTGAAACCGATAGCCGAGCGCGAGCGACTCCACATCACCGAGCTCACCGGCCTGTGTCACGCGAAGTGCATCATATCGATGAAAGAACGCGACATCGACGCAGCCTCGCGCTGGTTCGAGATATGGAAGGAAATGGCCCCCGACGACGGCCGCTTGGGGCAGTTCGCCCTGCTCGAAACGTATCGCAAGTTCGTCTCGCGAAAGTAGACCGTATTCGGGGCGTTCCCCCACCGGCTGCCGCGCCCCCTCGCGGCACCCCGCCAAAGTCGCCCGAGCCCCGACTCTCACCGCGTCCCGACCAGGCGCCTCGAGCCGGCGGGGGCGGGCTCTCCAGGGGTTCCGTCCGGCGGGCCGAACACCGCCGGGCCCGTCGGACCACACCGACTCCCGCAGCACACCCGCCGGCTCCGTTAGCACCGGCACCTACCGCCCGCCGGACCGCCTCCGGCGCCCTTCCGATCCCTAACGCAAGAGCCCCGGCTGCATGGGCGAGCAGCGGCCGACAGGCCGCGACCAGCCCCGGACGCATGGGCGAGCAGCGGCCGACAGGCCGCGACTAGCCCCGGCTACCGCCGCTTCTTGCGGTTCTCATCAATCCGCCGAACCTCCTCGGCGCTCAGACTGGAGAGATCGGCCACCTCGTCAATGGAGAAGCCGCGCGCGAGAAGCCGCAGAGCGGTATCCGCGCGCTCCTGTTTGCGACCTTCGTCCCGTCCTTCTTCCCGACCTTCCTTCCGGCCCTGTTCGACCAGTTTCTGTCCAGCGCTCATGATTTCCTCCCGCAGCAACGCGTTATCGACCATCCGCTCGACGCCCGCGGCGAACTCTCGCGGCTCGCTCGGACTCAGCTGCCAGATGTATTCAACCAATATATCAAAGTTGCGGTCACCGACCAATTGTTCTCCCCAGCGCTGGACGAGCCGGTCGATCGGTGCAAGCAGTTTCCGAATCCCCGCTCGCGCATTCTTCAGCGCCCAAAGGCCGGCGGCGAGCACCGGCGGGGCAAGTGCGATCGCGTCCGATTCGAGTCCGGTAAGGTTCAGCGTCTCCACGCGAAAGCTCGGGCAACAGCGGCGCATGCTCGCCGGCATCTCCTCGTCGAAGAGCGAGGCGAAGTCGGTACGGGTGCGGCGGGAGCGCCCGTGATAGATGACGATCGGGATCACCGGCGGTAGGGGAAGCGTATGGATCTCCCGTTCGTGACGCGACCAGATACGTGCCATGTAACGCAGCAGTTGCAGCGTGACCCACGAATCCGACCACGACTTGTGCTCGAACAGCAGGTAGAGCTTTGCCGCACCGCCACCGCGGTAGCCGACGCTCGCCGACAGGTCGGAATAGCGGGTGCTCTGCTTTCGTTCGACGTGTGTGTCGATGTCGAGGCTGAACCGGGTGAAGTCGAGCTCGTCGTAGAGATCGGAGGGCAGCACGAACTCGGCGAGCGCCTGGAGGATGTCCGGGCGCTGGAAGTAGGAGCGAAAGAAGCGGTCGTGGGGAGACTTCGAAAGTGGACCTTTGGATATTGACGCCATTTCACCCGGAACTACCGGCGAAAGTGAACCGGCGATTGAAGGTGGCGGGGCGAATTCTCAAGAAAGTAAGTGGCTTCCGCGACCGGCTTCCGCGCACGACTCGCATCTCTCGGCGGCGCTTCCCTGGGTGCGCCGCCGGCAATCGCCCCTTGCCCGAACGCAACCGGACGGCTAAAGTCGAAGTCGAAGGAGTGCGTGAACCCGAGCGCTACTTCGCGCTCCTGGAAGCAGCGGAGAATCTGACGCGATTTCTCGTCGACATCGTCCAGTTAGAAGCGGTGGCGCTGGAGTGCCGCGATTTGATACTCGAGCGAGGTCGTACCGTCTATGACCGATGACGGCGGGCCGCACGCGCTGATTGCCGAAATCGCGGAGTCAACGTCGACGGTCGCGCGCAGCGGTGGCATCACGACCTCCTCGACAAGATGACGCTGTCGATCGAGGGAGTTCGAGTACGACTGGGACAAGTTGCAGTTTCTGCGCAGAACGCTCGACATCGCACGCCCGGCGGTAGAGCGTGATCTCGACCGGCTGCTTGCGAAGCTACGCGCGGCAGGCGAGTGACTTTGAACACGCCGAGCCCGGTTGGCGAGCCGATATACAAGCAATGAGGATGGTGCGTTGTCCAGCCGTTTTCTTAGCCACGAACTGAAGCATACCCGAAGGT
>PUOG01000289.1 GCA_003552745.1 Spirochaetaceae bacterium | reverse complement strand
TACGGTCGGCCAGATTCTCCTTGGCCGAGTTAATCACCGCGTCCGGCTCGAACGCCTCGACGAGCTTCAGCCGTTCGTCGACAATGTCGGAGACGTATACCTTCGCCGCGCCGCAGGCGCGGGCAACGGCGACATGGAGCGCTCCGATCGGTCCGGCGCCCATGACGAGCACCGTATCGCCGATCGTCGTTCCGGCCTTCTCGTGGCCGTGGATTACGGACGAGCCCGGTTCGACGATCGCAGCGTATACCGACTCGAGCCCTTCCGGAGCGGGAAGAATGTTTCCGCATTCCACACTCTCCGGCGGAATCGCAATGTACTCGGCGAGACCGCCGTGCCACTGCTGGGCAATCTCGCGCACGTTCGCACTCAGCTCGTGTTTGCCCTCGATACAGTACGGATCTCTCGGATCGTAAACATTCGGCCCGATCGATAAGCGATCTCCTTTCTTCCACGTTCCGGAATAGCCGGCGCCGAAGTCGACCACCTCGCCGCAGATCTCGTGTCCGAGCACCCACGGCGGTTTGACATTCTTGTGGCCGCTCCGGATCGTGCGTAAGTCCGAGCCGCACAGTCCGCATGCATGTACCTTGAGCAGCAATCCCCCCGCTTCCGGCTTCGGCTCCGGCTGATCGGAGACCGTGCACTTCATTATGTCTTCGTAGACCATCGCTTGCATCATGGCGGGAAGCGTAGCACAACGGTCGCATACTTTCAAAGCGAGATCTGGAAAACAAAACGAGAGGTATGTTATATCGCGTCGACTACTCGGTTGCAGCTGGAGAGGGAGCAGGCTCCTGCGCCGAGCCTCGGCTCGATTCGTCCGATCGATAGCCTTGTGGTGTGAGGCCGACCGTGCGTTTGAACACGTGGTAGAAGTATTTCTCGCTGCCGAATCCGACCTGGAGTGCGATCTCGTGTACCGGAATATCGGTGTCGGCGAGGAGCTCCTTGGCACGCTGGACTCGAACCGACCGGATCAGGTCGTTGAGCGATTCACCGGTTTGCTGTTTGAACACTCGTCCGAAATAGGTGGGGCTGTAACCGAAACGGTTTGCGAGAGCTTCGACCGAGAGATTCAGATCGTCGAAGTCCTGTTGGACCGACTCGTAGATCTGCTCGACAAGCGAGGCTTTGTCGCGTGATTCTTTCGATTGCGAGATCGTGCTGCACCGAGTGGCAAATTCGCCGAAGATCTCCTCGATTGCCCGTCGGAAGTCACCGAAGGTCTCGATTTCCCGGAACCGGTCGCTAATCGACCGGTGGACCCGTGCCGGGAGATGATGTGCCGGACTCGCTCCGTGCACCGAGAGTACGAGCTTCGCGCAGGCGAAATAGACGATTTCGCATATCTGTCGAGCGTTGTCGTAGCGACACTGTTCTACGTAGCGCTCGAGCTTATCCAGACTGCGCCGTAGCTCCTCCCGATGTCCGGTGCGCACCGATTGAACGACCGCCTCCTCCAGATCGTCGGGATGACTCCGCACTTCGTTCGCTTCGAGCTCGATCACCCGACGGTCGAATACCCGTCCGCGGTCCCGGGTGAACCGGCTGTGGACGCAACCGAGAGCAACCTGATACGAGGTTCGGGCCCGCTCGAAGGTGGAAACGACCGGACCGATTCCCACCGTGACCGAGGTATTGAGATGCTCCCGGGCGGCACGCTGCAGCGCCGTCCACAAGGCGGTGTCATTCAGTGCAGTGCCCGAGCGAGTATGCCAGACAGCGACAGCTACCATGCCGTCGGTAGCCGGAATGACGTCGGCTTCGACCCCCGGAGGGAGCATTGCCGGTACGGTCTCGACAAGCCATTGGGCGTAATACATGCGATTCGAAGGAACTACCCGGTGGAAACCGTCAATTGCAACGACACAGACGCGTACTCCGTTCTCGGGAGGATCGCCGAGAAACTTCCCGGTCACGCTCGCCGGGCCCGGATCGGTGACCAGGCGCTGCAGATACATGCGCCGCATTTCCTGAACGTGCGATCGATTCAGACTCTCGAGGCTGCGAACCTGTTGCAGCGTTCGCGCGAAGCTGTCGAACAGATACTCGATGTCATCGCTCTTCGATTCCGCGTCGCTTCCGGAGTCGAGCTGACCGCTGACCCGCCGTCGAAGTTGCCGTACCGGCCGGTATACATATCGGGCGAGAAGGAGAACGCCGAGGCCGCCGGCGAGAAATACCGCGAAGCTGATCCATATCAGTCGATTGCGGCGCGTTCGAATGACGGCGGTTATCTCATCGAGCTGATGTACGGAGGTAAGAATCAGACCGGAGGTCGGATCGCCGGTCTTCTTGTACGAAACGACCACCTCGTTGCCGTTGATCTCCGTTCGGAAGGCGCTCGCCTCGAGGTCGTTCGAAGCGGCGACTCGTTCGAGCACCCGGTCGAGCGCCGGATGGTTCGAGCCGACGGCCGAATGCGGTGACAGTGTCCGGCCGTCGTCGGTGGACAGGATGAGCCCGGATGAGGTAGACGCGGTCTCGTTTCCGGCAAACGGGTCTTTGAGGTTGATGATAACCATGTCCGACCGCCGCACACCGGGCTGCATCGGTACGCGAAATGCATATGTGAGCACCGGTATCTCATTGTCGGAGGGACGCGGCCGATTCGGTCTGATAAGGCGCGGTTGTACAATGAACGGATCTTCGATTGTGTCAATAAATGCGCGCTCATTGTTCTCTTCGGGCGTGTCGTTGCGGAACACAGTGGAGATGAAATAATCGAATCTGCTGCTGTAGATGCTGATCGAATGAACCTCCGACCGCGCGTGAAGGAATCTTCGGAGCTCGTTCCGGATGGCCAATTCATGCGTCGCCGACCTTTCGCGCGAATTGAGAAATCTGACCATGGACGGCGAAGTGGAGAGTGTCAGATACGCGTTCTCGATATCGCGGTGGAGCTGTCCGTATCGCGTGGCCTCTTCGACCAGCCGGTCGCGATACTCGGCGGTAACCGCCTCGAACAGCACATCGGAGTATATCCGGGAGAAACTCACCACCAGCGCGAGAACCGCCAGGAATAGCAGTATCGAGAAACTGAGGAT
>PUOG01000307.1 GCA_003552745.1 Spirochaetaceae bacterium | reverse complement strand
GAGCCGGTGACCGACAATGGTCGATCGACGTCGATGAGGTTGTCGAGGCTATTGCGAACCAGGAAATGCACGCGCGGCTTCTCGAACCACGCGGCGGAGCGGGGGTCAAGGTTCCGGTCGGAGGGGGTGAGTGGGTTGCCGCCGACGCACTATACCCGAAGTCGGTACCTGCCGTCGACGGCTCGCTCGTTCTGTCGAATCTTTCGCCGGGTGTTCACGTATACGGGCACCGTAATGCTGATCGCCGCATACGCATATCGGTGAGTGACAGCGGGCAGAGCGGATGGATCTTCGAGTAGACTCAATGCAATGAAAGCGGCTATTTCACCACGAAGTTCACCAGCTTATTCGGCACAACGACGGTTCGAACCGGCGTGCGCCCGTCGAGGTATCCCCTTATTTTCGGGATCGCATGAGCCTCTGCTTCGATCTTCTCTTTTTCGGTATCTCGAGCTGTCTCAAACTCCGCGCGCACCTTCCCGTTCACCTGTACCGCGATGGTAACGGTTTCGTCGCGGGTCAGCGACTCATCGTAGGAGGGCCATTCGGCGAGCGAGACCGGAGCCGGGCGACCGGCTCGTTCCCAGAGTTCCTCGGCGAGATGTGGAGCATACGGTGCGAGCACCCGTATGAACGGTTCCCACGTGTCGCGATGGAGGCTTTCCTGCTTGAACAGCTCGTTGACGAAGATCATCATCTGCGAGATTGCGGTGTTGAAGTCGAGGCTGTCGGTATCGGAGGTGACCTTCTTGATCGTCTTGTGCAGCAGGCGAACCAGCTCGGTCGGCGACCGATCGTCGAGAATCTCCCGTTCGGCGATGCGCCATACCCGATCGAGAAAGCGATGTACTCCCTGCAGACCATTCGTCGACCACGGCTTCGATGCCTCCAACGGACCCATAAACATCTCGTACACACGCAAGGTGTCCGCGCCGAACGACTCCACAACTTCGTCAGGATTCACGACATTGCCGCGTGACTTCGACATCCGGTAGCCGTCGGGGCCCATAATCACGCCCTGATTGACCAGACGCGTGAACGGCTCGTTGGTATTCACTACGCCGATATCGTAGAGCACTTTATGCCAGAACCGTGCGTAGAGCAGGTGCAGAACTGCGTGCTCTGCTCCACCGACATAGAGGTCTACCGGCATCCAGTAGTCGACCTTCTCGCGGGCGGCGAACTCGTTCTCGTTGTGCGGATCGAGATAGCGCAGATAGTACCAGCACGAACCGGCCCACTGAGGCATGGTGTTCGTCTCACGTCGGCCCTTCCTTCCGGAGCCGTCCGGGCATTCGCAGCGAACCCACTCCTCAACGCGCGCAAGCGGTGACTCCCCGGTACCGGCCGGTTTGTAGCTTTCCACCTCCGGAAGCGTAACCGGAAGCTGATCCTCCGGAACCGGGCAGATTTCTCCATCATCGCCGCAGTGGACGAGCGGGATCGGCTCACCCCAGTACCGTTGGCGGGAGAATATCCAGTCGCGCAACTTGTAGTTCACGGCAAACTCGCCCTTACCGAGGCCGTCGAGCCAGTCGACAATCTCCCGCTTGACCGTCGCGGTATCCTTACCGTCGAAACGGCCGCTATTCACCGCTATGCCGTCGCCGGTAAACGCTTCTTCACCTCTATCGCCGGAGCCGCCGTCTTCGGTCGGCTCGTCGACCACTTTTCGGATCGGGAGGTCGTACATCGAAGCAAACTCCCAGTCACGTTCGTCGTGAGCGGGAACTGCCATGATCGCGCCCGTTCCGTAGCTCATGAGGATGTAGTCCGCTACCCAGATCGGGATGCGCTCGTCGTTGACCGGGTTGATAGCGTAGGCGCCGGTAAACGCCCCGCTCTTGCCTTTCGCGAGATCGGTACGCTCGAGATCGCTCTTCTGCATGGCCTGCTCGACGTACGCGCGCACCGTGTCTGCCTGCTCGAGCGTCGTGATCTGCGCGACGAGCGGGTGTTCGGGTGCGAGAACCATGTAGGTCGCGCCGAAGAGTGTATCCGGACGTGTGGTGAATACCTCGATCTCCGATTCGGCCTTCGACGGCGGTTGCGCAAGCGCGAATCGAACGTTGGCGCCTTCGCTCCGTCCGATCCAGTTGCGCTGCATGGCCTTAATGCTTTCGGGCCAGTCGAGCCCTTCCAGGTCCTCGAGGAGTCGTTCAGCGTAAGCGGTAATGCGAAGCATCCATTGCCGAAGCGGTTTTCGCTCCACCGGGTAGTCGCCTCGCTCACTGCGCGGTCCGTCGGGTGTCGTGATAACCTCTTCGTTCGCAAGAACGGTTCCCATCTCCGGGCAGTACCAGACCGGTACCTCTTCCATGTACGCGAGACCGCGTTCATAGAGCTTCAGGAAGATCCACTGTGTCCACCGGTAGTACTCCGGCTTGTGAGTGCTTATCTCCCGATCCCAATCGTAGGAGAGACCGAGGCTCTTGATCTGGACACGAAAACGATCAATGTTCTTCTCGGTTTCATCCCGCGGATGAGTACCGGTTTGAATGGCGTAGTTTTCCGCCGGCAGGCCGAAGCTGTCGAATCCCATCGGATGAAGCACCGCGTATCCGTTCATCCGTAGAAACCGCGTATATATGTCGGTGGCGGTGTATCCCTCGGGATGACCGACGTGTAGTCCGCTCGAGGAGGGATACGGAAACATGTCGAGCACGTAGCGCCGCTTCTCGCGCGGAACGCTCTCATCCTCGACGACACGGAAGGTTTTGTTTTCTTCCCAATATCTCTGCCACTTTCTCTCGATTTCGGTAAACGGATACCTGCTCATGGTTGCGAATAGTATCGGCAAGCGCGAACCGTGGTCAACGAATGCGCCATCGGACAGCGGTTGGCCGCACCCAGCTCGGCGGCTACCGAACCGGCCGGATCAGCGAATCAAGACCACGGTTGCACAAAGAAGTGGCCCAACACGCGACTCCGGGGTGGAGCAGGTGTTGGGCCGAAAAAAACCCCTCAGGAAAGGAGGTAAAACCTGAGGGGCAACGCGAAAAAAAAGACACGTACAACCACACGACCGCAAATGCCATGCGTATGAGGAAGCCGCG
>PUOG01000105.1 GCA_003552745.1 Spirochaetaceae bacterium | reverse complement strand
TACGGCATCGGATTGGAGACGTATTGGCCACAGTTTAACGGGCTGAAAGAGCGACTCACACAAAATCTGGACCGAATCGTTGCAGAGCTTCAGGAGTGTGATATCGAAGTTGTCAACCTGGGTCTCGTAGATTCGCCCGAAGCGGCCACGTCCACGGCGGAGCAGTTTCGCAAAAAGAGTATCGAACTGCTGTTTCTGTACATATCCACCTACGCTCTCTCGTCTACGGTACTGCCGGTGGCTCGTCGCGCAGGGGTTCCGGTGATTGTGCTGAACATTCAGGCGGTTCCGGCGATTGACTATCAATCGTTTAACGAACTCGGTGACCGAGGAACGATGACCGGCGAGTGGCTGGCCCACTGCCAGGCATGCTGTGTCCCGGAAATAGCTTCGGTATTGGCGCGCGCGGGTATCGAGTACCACCTGATTACCGGCCACTTTGAGGACGGCGGGACGTGGGAAGAGCTGCGGCAGTGGGTGTCGGCGGCCGCGGTGCGCAAAGGCTTGCGCGAGAGTACGCTCGGGGTTATGGGCCACTACTACGCGGGCATGCTCGACGTTTACACTGACGTTACAATGCAGTCGAGTGTATTCGGCACGCATATCGATCTAATCGAAGTTGACGAACTGTTTACACTGCGAGAACGGGTTTCTGACGGCGAGATAGAGGTGAAACTGTCTGAGTTCAATGACACTTTCGCCGTATCGAGTAGATGTGAGGACGCAGAACTCCGCCGCGCCGCCCAAACCTCTGTTGCACTCGATACACTGGTCCACGAACACGGGCTCGGCGCACTAGCGTACTATTACGAAGGGCAACCGGGAAACGGACACGAGAACATCATGACCTCTATTATCGCCGGAACAACACTGCTCACCGGACGTAACGTGCCGGTTGCCGGCGAGTGCGAAGTCAAGAACGCACTGGCGATGAAGATCATGGATCTACTCGGATCCGGCGGATCGTTCAGTGAGTTCTACGCGATGGATTTCAATGACGATGTGATTCTGCTCGGCCACGACGGGCCGGCACACTTCGCCATTGCTGAGGGCGAAGTCGGACTTGTTCCACTACCGGTGTTTCACGGCAAACCGGGCAAGGGATTGTCGATTCAGATGTCGGTCGCTCATGGACCGGTCACCCTACTTTCAGTCGGTCAGAGCAATAACGGAGTCTTTCTGCTATGTGCCGAAGGCGAATCGGTGGAGGGTCCTGTCCTCAATATCGGCAATACTAATAGTCGGTACCGTTTCGACCTCAAGCCGGGAGAGTTCATCAACCGATGGTCGCAGGCCGGACCGAGTCACCACTGTGCAATCGGGTTGGGCCACGTGGCGGACACTATCGAGAAGCTCGCGAAGCTCGTCGGTGTTCCATCGATACGGGTATGCTGATTCGTTCGCCGGCGAAGTAGTAGCTGAATACACTCAATCCCCGCCCGATGTGATGTCGCGCGGTTGTTGATGACGAAGTCGTACGCGGTGAACTCTGGGGCCGTCCGGATTTATGTTGCACGAGCGGCGGTACAAATCCGGCGAAAGTCAGGATACATGGCCCCCGACGTAACCGGGGGACGTACCGATGCCTTCCGGCTCGACGGGGTAATCAGACGTGCGCTTACCAGTACGACATGCGATAACCGGCGCGCGACGAGTGTGAATTTTCAGGTCATCTGTTCCCTCCCCACCCTGACGATTCGCATGACCGTCAGGCAACACCAAACCCTCAAAGTAGTACAACCAATAGACATTTTCCTCGGCTAATCCCACCAATTCAACAAGATAACTATATACCTTGACGTGCCACGCATGAGAACATAGCATCACCGATATTCGCTCACGCCCGCCGAGAAGGAGTCCCCCGTGCACGACAGGATAGTTCTCAAGTATGCCGAGCTTCTGCGCCTGGTCCGGAAACCGCTGTGGCGTTTCTGGCACAACCTGATTCTCGGAAGGGATCGGGATCACACAGACGTACGGGTGACGTTCCTGAACTATGGGTTCGCGCCGCTCAGCGGGAATCCGAACACGATAACCCTCGAGCCTCGCGACGAACCGGAGCGCTTCCCGGCTCAGCTGTATCACCGGGCACTGCGCAGTCACGATGTGAACGGAGACACGGTTCTCGAGGTCGGGTCGGGACGCGGAGGCGGCGCATCGTATATAACCCGCTACTTCCGGCCGAAACGTTACGTCGGACTCGACCTTGCCCCGAAGAACATTCGCTTCTGTAACGAGTATCACGGCTCCGATCGCCTGTCATTCGTTCAGGGAGATGCCGAACGTCTACCCTTTGCCGATGGGAGCTTCGATACCGTCCTGAACGTTGAGTCGTCGCGCTGTTACGGGAATATTTCCCGGTTTTTCGCGGAAGTGCGCCGCGTCCTCCGGAAACACGGAGTTTTTCTGCTCACCGACATGCGCTGGAAAGACGACCTGCCGCAGCTCCGGTCACGAATCACGGCCGCCGGGTTTACCATCGCCGAAGAGGAAAACGTCACCCCGAATGTCGCACGAGCACTCGATCTCGACGACCGGCGCCGGCGAGGCATGATCGAGCAGAAGATTCCGAAATTCCTCGCCCGTGCCTTCGGCGAGTTCGCCGGGGTGAAAGGAAGCCGGCGATACAGCGAATTCGTCAGCGGACGGATGCAGTACGTTTCGATGCTGCTTCGTGCGGCGGTGTAAGCTGTGGGGTCAATCCGGTAGGCGCGCCGCTACCGCGCCGCTGCGCGGCAAGTCGAGCCGGAAGGGCAAACGGGCGATCCCGGCCTTACCGCATGCGCCCGTACCGGCGAATTGATACCGGAACGAACAGACATAGCACGACGGCAGCGGAAACGGCTGTCCAAACGAGATGGGAACCGGCGGCGGTACCGCCGGCAAGGGCTCGCACCGCTCCGGCGACATGGGTGATCGGGTTTATCCCGACGAACGTGCCGAGCCACTCCGGCATCGTGTGCGGATGAACGAAGATGCTGCTTGCGAAGGTAAGCGGGATGAGGATCGTCATTCCGATGCTCGTAACCGAGGCGGGGGTCCGGAGAACGAGCCCGGCGGAGATCCAGATCCACGAAAGACAGGTCGCGAACCCCACCACGACGATAACCCCCAGCACCATCCCGGTCACCCCGCCGCCGGGACGATACCCGAGGATGAGTCCGATAGCCACCGTTACTGCGGCCGCGAAGAGATAGCGCACGATGTCTCCGAGAAGCGCTCCGACGATCGGTGACGCCTTCCACACCGGAAGGGAGCGTATCCGGTCGAAGTAGCCGGTCGTCACGTCGGAGCGAATACTGAAGCCGGTATTCACGGTCGTAAAGAGCACGCTCTGCACGAGAATTCCCGGCAGCAGATAGTGCAGATAGTCGCCGGTGGAGTCCGCGAGCGCTCCGCCGAACAGGTAGGTGAACATGAGGGTGAACATCACCGGGTACATGGTCACATCGAACAGCTGCTCGGGAACACGAATGAGCTTCAGTACGGTCCGGCAGCAGAAAAGGAATGAGGAACGCACCGCCGGGGCTGCAATCGGCTCACATCCATCACCCATAGCGCGCCTCCTCGCCTTCCGTCGCCTCCTCGTCTTCCGTGACGCGCTCGGTGAGCGCGAGGAAGACATCGTCGAGGCTGGGGTAGCCGAACGAGAAACTCTCGAATTCGACTCCCGCACGGGTCAACCACGCGATCGCGTCGGCGGCGAGTGCGGGATCCGACATTCGCGCGGTCAGAACTCCGGTGCGGCTGTGCGTGCGCGCCGGCTCACCGGTGAGTTCGGCGACCAATCGATCGACGGAGATTCGGCCGGCGGTTTCTTTCGTGCGCAGTCGCAGTACCCCGGACCCGACGATTTCCTTCAGTCTGCCGGGCGAGCCCTCGGCGATTACCTCTCCGCGTTCGAGTACCGCGATACGGTCGGCAAGACGATCGGCCTCGTCCAGGTATTGGGTGGTAAGCAACACGGTGGTTCCCGCGGCGGCGAGTGAGCGGATCCGCTCCCACACGCGATTCCTGCTCGCCGGATCAAGCCCCGTAGTCGGCTCGTCGAGGAAAAGAACATCCGGAATAATGATGAGGCTGGCGGCGATATCGAGGCGGCGCCGCATGCCACCGGAGTAGGTCCGTACCGGCCGTGATGCCGCGTCAACAAGATCGAACATCTCCAGCAGCTCGCCGGTGCGATCTTTCGCCGCCCGGCTCGAGAGCCCACGCAACCTGCCGAGAAAGGTCAGGTTCTCGCGCCCGGTAAGGTCGTCATCGAGAGAAGCAAACTGGCCGGTTACCGCGATCCGCCTGCGCACGGCGGCGGGGTTTCGCACTGCATCGAGACCGAGGATCCGCACGACCCCGGCGTCGGGCCGCAACAGCGTCGTCAGAACCCGGACGATGGTTGTCTTTCCCGAGCCGTTCGGACCGAGCAGCCCGAAGACGCTGCCCCGCGGCACTTCGAGCGCCACACCGTCGACAGCGACGGTTCGTCCGAATCTCTTCGCCAGCCCTGTTACCGAAATCGCGCTTTCCATCGCGCTTTCCATTGAATCCTCCGTTCAAGACACTCGGTTCGAGTCATACCGCAAGCAGAGTTTTACCGATGGTCTCCCGCGCCTCGATCGCCCGATGCGCGTCTGATGCTTCCGAGAGGCGATAGCGCTGCCCGATAACAGGTTGGAGCCAACCGGCGGCCGCTTCCCGAAAGGCGGCGTTTACGAGATTGCGGTTGTCCTCAGGTCCCCGGACGATCTCTCCGAGGCGGATGACCGATACGCCGCGCAGCTGCAGATCGTTTTCGTCTACCGGAGTCGGCGTTCCGGATGCCATACCGTGATTCACGTATCTGCCTCCGTCGTTCACCAGGCCGAGAATGGCCGATCCTGTAGCGCCGCCGACCCCGTCGAAGGCGACGTCCACACCGCCCGGGGCGGAGTGGCGGAGAGCTTCGAGCCACCCCGACGCACCGTAGTTGACGCCGCTGCCGCCGAGTCGATCGACCATCGTCGCTTTCCGGGCGCCTCGTGCGAGCCCGATCACGGTTACACCGTGCACACGCCGGAGAAGCTGGACGAGCAGAGTACCGACACCGCCTGCGGCAGCTGAGACGAGCACGGTTTCGCCCGCCGCGAGTTCGGCGGCTCGTGCGAGCGCGAGTGCCGTCCGGCCGTCGGCGATCAGCGCGGCGGCGCTGTCGAGCGGCAATCCGCGCGGGAGGCGGTAGAGCTCTCCGACCGGCACGGCAACCCGTTCCGCGTACCCGCCGCCGCCGGTCGCCGCTGCGACCGGCCGGCCGATCCATGCCGGGTCGACATCTTCGCCGACGGCGATAACGCTGCCGCTGACACCGTTGCCCGGCACAATCCCGCTCGTCGGCGAGCCGGCCGGTGATGCGTCCGGCTGCTCGATCAGACCGCTGCGCATCTGAGTGTCGGCAAACGTTATCGATGCGAACGATACCGATACCACCACCTCGCCGGGCCCGGGTTGGGGATCGGGGGCTTCCACCGTGGTGAGACGTTCCGGCGGTCCCGCCTTCGTATACATCACTACTCTCATATTGTTGGTGGGGCAACAAAAATGTTATGCTGATGCTATGAAGAACGTCTCCGACGACCGCAGCGACGGGCGCCATCCGGGTATTCAGATCGCCGAGGCGCCGGTATGTTCGCTACTCCTGCAGGTCGTACGCGCCCACGCGCAGCTGGCCACCGAAATGCTTCACGAGGTCGGAGTGGTCCCGCCCCAGGAGGTCGTTCTCCTCTACCTCGAGGATCACGGCACGTGCACGCAAACGGAGCTGGTGCGTTTCATGGGACGCGACCGGTCCACGGTGACGAATACGCTCCAGTCAATGCAGCGTTCCGGTCTGATCGAACGGCGACGGTCGACGGCCGACGCCCGCACGATGCTGGTCTCCCTCTCCGAACGCGGGGGTGAGCTCGTTCCCGGAATCCGCCGGATATGGGAGCGTCTGGAGGAGGAGACGGTCGGCCGGCTCGACGTGGGCCGTCGCGATGAGTTCGCACGAGCGCTCCGGCTCATTCGGTCCAATCTGTGGTGCGTCCTCGCCGGAGACAGGAGTACCGCCGAATGACCGCGGCGCCGCTGCGTTTGCTGCAGCCAACGGTCGAATCCGGCAGCGCGCCGGGCATTGCAGATCGGTTGCTCAGCTTCGTGTGCCTTCGGCCGGCGCATACGTGGTCGCGAGCACCCCGTACGGCAGTTGTTCTGTCGCGATCGGCTCCAGCCTCGTCATCGGCATGCCTTCGGCGAAAAAACGTTTGCCGTGGCCCAACACAACCGGGTGAATCAGCAGCCGGTACTCGTCGGCCAGACCGGCACCCATCAGTGTTTGGACGAGTCGAGCGCTCCCCGGCACGAGCAGATAGCCGCCCGATTGCTCCTTCAGCCGGGCAACCTCCCCGGCGACATCACCTTCTATACGCGGCTGCGTATTCTCCCACTCACTCTGCAACGGTTCCCGCGATACGACGTACTTCGGTGACCGGTTCAACTTGTCGGCTATGCCCATCTCGTTGCTCCTCAGCGAGGACCAGTATGGCGCGAGCGACTCATATGTGTTCGCCCCCATGAGCAGCGCATCGCAGCCGAGGATATTGTCCTGGATGTGTGCGGCGCGTTCCTCGCTGTGATAGGCGCCGAACCACTCGTCGAACGTCGCCGCATCGAAAACGCCATCCAGCGTGATCCATTCCTGCACGATAATCCGCATGATACCCCCTCTGACTCAGGAGTGCGCCAACCGCGCGAGGCGGTCGACCTTCTCGATGATAGAGCTGCGTCCTATTCCTCCCCCGAGAGCACTGCTTCGAGATCGGCTCGATCTTTCAGTACCCGGTCGACGATCTCTTCGCTGCGATTGAGTAACAGGTCCAGATCGGCGGTGAAGCGCGGCAATCCGTGCAGCGCGAGCGCGTGCGCGCCGACGACGACACACTCAACGCCGTGAGAGCGGAACAACGCGAGCAACTCTTTCAAATCCGGAGACACTTCCATACCACGCCCTCCTGAGTCGCTCGACTTCGGCAAGCCGTTCGTGCGCGGGCCGGGAAAGCCACCACCTTCGATTCAGTGCATCGTCGTTGCTGTGAAGCGGTCGCCTGACCACAACCCTGTCCATGAGAGTCGTCCTCTCCTGCCGGCAAGTATACCTTTGCTCGCAGGCGTCCCACAAACGACCGGGCACATACGCCGCGCCCATTGACATCGACTCACGCAGCGTCAATGATATGAACCATACTCTGGTTCATTCAAACCACATCTGAACCACCGGGAGTGTGCATGGCGTCTATTACGATTCACTCTATAGACGGAGAGTTGAAGCGAAGGCTCGACGAAGAAGCGCGGAAGAAGAACGTCAGCAAGAACCGATTCATTAAGGAGCTGCTCTCGCGCGAGCTCGGTGTGGCATTCGAGGGCCATTACCCGGACGAGTACGGGGAGTTCTGCGGAGTCTGGAGTGTCGAGGAGCGTGCGGTGTTCGAGAGCTCGCAAACCGAGAACTCCCAAGTAGACCCGGAAGAGTGGAGTCTCTAATGCGTCTGGTGATCGACACGAACGCCTACGCCGCGCTGCTTGCCGGGGATCATCGAATTAACGATGAGCTTAAACGAAGCGACGCCGTACTTCTGTCGCCGGTGGTGGTAGGCGAGCTTCTCGACGGCTTCGGCGCCGGAAACCAGGCTCGAAAAAACCGGGAGATACTTACCCGGTTTCGCAACAAGCAGCGAACGGTAACGATCCCGATCACCGACGAAACGGCGGAGTGGTTCGCCGAAATAAGGAAGCAGTTGCGTGCGAACGGTACGCCGATACCGATTAACGATGTCTGGATCGCCGCCGGATGCCTGGAGCATGGGGCGGCGGTCCTTTCGTACGACGATCATTTCTCGAAGATTGACGGACTATTGAGACGCCCGCTTCCGGACTGAACGCACGCTCCGCCCGAAGGCTACCGTTTATTGTGCTCGCAGGCGGTTGGAGGCTCTTCTTCCCGACCTCCATCTACTTCCATCTCCTGTCACCCGAAGCCCATCCCGGAGGTAGTCCGCCGCGCTGATTCCCGTCGATAATGATGCTCTGGCCGGCCCGCACACACATCTCGCAGCCGGTCCGGGAGGCATACGATGAACCGGAGCACGTCGCGTTTCGCGGTACTGTTCGGCAACCGCGGATTCTTTCCATCACACTATATGGAATCCGCCCGTAGGGAGCTGGCGACCGTCCTCGAACGGATGGGTCATGAGCTTTTGATGATGGATCGCGACCGCACGCGCCTCGGGGCGGTGGAGACGCCCGCCGAAGGCCGGGAGTTCGCGCGCTTTTTCCGTGCCCACCGCGAAGAGATCGACGGCGTGATCCTTTCGCTGCCGAACTTCGGCGACGAGAACGGCGCGATGGAGGCACTGCGGGAGGTTGATGTTCCCATCCTGATCCAGGCCTACCCAGACGAGCTCGAGCACCTCGGACCGAACGAGCGCCGCGACTCCTTCTGCGGAAAGCTCTCGATCATGGACGTGCTCACGCAGGCGCGCATCCGGTTCACCAACATGATTCCGCACACCGTTCACCCCGAAAGCGACGAGTTCGAGCGCAACATCCGCGACTTCGACCGCATCTGCCGCGTAGTCGGCGGGATGCGCCGGCTCGTTGTCGCCTCCGTCGGCGCGAGAACCACCCCGTTCAAGACCGTCCGCGCCGACGAAATCGCACTGCAGCAGCACGGAATCACCGTCGAGACCACCGACCTCGCCGACGTCTTCGATCGAATGGACCGCATCGACACCGCCTCGGAGAGCTTCACGTCGTGCCGGACCGCCCTCGCCGGGCTCAGCAACTGGGAACACGCCCCGACAACCGCTCTGGACAACCTGACCCGGCTCAAGCTCGTCCTCGAGGAGCTCGGCGAGGAGATGGGATCGCACACAATGGCCATCCGCTGCTGGACCGAGCTGCAGAAGCGCTACGGCATATCACCGTGCCTGGTCACCGGCGAGCTCGCCAATGAGAGCGTCCCCGTCGCCTGCGAGGTCGACATCGCCAACGCCATAGTCATGTACGCGCTCGGCGCAGCCTCCGGCGAGGCGACCAGCATCCTCGACTGGAACAACAACTACGGCTCCGATCCCGACAAGTGCATACTCTTCCATTGCGGCAACGTCCCGACCAGCCTCATGCGGAAGAAAGGCGCGATATCCGATCATGCGATCCTCGCCAACACCCTCGGCGAAGGGCACGGCTTCGGCTGCAACCAGGGACGCATCCGCGAGATGGACTTCACCTACTCGAGCATGATCACCGACAGCGGAGCATTGCGCTTCTATCTCGGTCGCGGGCGGATTACCGACGACCCCATCCCTTCAGGCTTTTTCGGATGCGCAGGCGTCGCCGAGATCCCCGGCCTGCAGAATCTCCTGCTCTGGCTCGGCAGGAACGGTCACCGGCACCACGTCAGCATTACCCCCGGCGACCACGTGGAAACGCTGCGCGAAGCATTCGAGCGCTACCTCGGATATGAGGTTACGGTCTTCTGAGAGGGGAGCGTTCGGTCGGATATGGCGCCGATGCAGCAGACTCAGCTGTCGCTGAAGACGTCTGGAATGTGCTCTGCCTGCTGCTCTCGACCGAGACCGCTCGAGTGTGACTCCGTCGGGCCTGAGTCGGACGATGTCGCTCGCTCCTTCTCCACTTGCGCGACGAGGAATTCGCGCGGTGCGTCCGGGCGGAGTCGGGTTCGGCGGATGAGCTCGACCATCTTCGGTAGATCGTAGCCGAGCTCGTCATAAAGACCGTAGTACAGTGAGAGATCGCCGCCGTAGTGATAGCCGGCATCGACACGGGCATTATTGAGCGGTTGCTCGGCCGCGCCGCGGTAACGGTCGGTCTCGAACATGTCGTCGTAGTTGTCTTTGAGCTTCTCGCGCGCTTCAGCGAAGATGCGCTCCTTTGCGTTCAGGCGCTCCTCCCGCGTTTCGAGGATGCGATAGGCATCGGTCAGCGCATAGTAGACCTGGTCCAGCCACGCTCGGTACGTACGCCGGTCCTCCCGTCCCTGGGCGACAGCTTCGTACTCCTCGGACTCAGCGCCGTACTTCTCTCGTACAAAAAGCGCGGCGCCTTCATCGCCGACAAAGGTGGCGATCTCCTCGTTGTATGCGTTCTTGCCGTCGATCCACACATTGGCGTGCACCTCCTCGTGGATGATGAGGTTGGCGAGTCGATAGTCGTCGTAATCCTTCATAAAGCTGTACACCGGATCGGAGAAGTAACCGAGGCTGCTGAACGCATCCACCTGCCGGATGAGCACATCGTGGCCTCGGGCTCGAAGCTCGCGCGCGGTGCTTACCGCGTGCGCGGTGTTGTAGTAGCCGCGGTAGAAGAGGTCGCCGACGACAGGATAGCTCCAGGTACCACGATGCATCCGGTCGTCTCGCGCCACCGAGACGACGGTTGCCAGATGGTCGCGCTCAACTTCGGTGTAGCGGGTGAAGTTCCCGCTTGGTTCGAGGCCGAGTTCCTCAACGGCAAATCGGCGGATCTCCTCCACCCGGTCGAACAACTCTTCGGTCTCACGATCCAGATCTTTCCGCTCACGAAGGGTGTCGATATCGCGAGCCAGAACGACTGTCCGGTAGAACCCGAGAGCCTGACGGAGAATATACGGCCCGTCGACTGCGAAATATGTGCCGGCCAGGAAAACCAGCATCAGAACGAATGGAGCCACTTTCATACCAAGCCGGGAATGTCCCATACGAAGCCTCTTTCACCTTCCAACGTGTGGCTCACGGACAGTTTGTGTCAAATTTATGTTAAGAGTGTGATAAGAACTTGCAAGGACCTGTCAGGTTCGCGTGGAGACGTCCGGTGCCGGCATTCGGGAATGTCGGTTCGAGGGAGGAATACCGGTCGCATGGGTCGCCGAAGCAGGTGAAACACGTCCTGAGCCAAGTCGCACTCAAACGATAGGATTCTCAACGCGGAGTCCCGGAAACCGCTCGAAGTCGCTGTCATTGGAGTGAAGCACCGCGTCGTGGCTCATCGCGACAGCCGCGAGATATGCGTCGGTCGTAAGCCGTGCGCCGGCACCCGTGGCCGCAAAAAGGTGTTGCATGACCTCGGTGTAATCCGCGGCCGCCTCGACCCTGCGTGCAACAGGGCGGGCAAGCCATCCCCCGGCGATACGCAGCAGCTCTTCCGGACGCCCCGGACGGGATACTGCCGCCGCGCTCGAGAGAATACGGACGAACCCGAGCACAACCACCGACGAGAAGCCCACCGGCTCGCTCCCGGTCATAATGCCGTGAAACCACTCGCGGGCGATTCGATGCTGCGCGAATGCTTCGTTATGGGCGTATATGAGGAGATTGATGTCGGGCACAATCATTCCGGCAAGCTCCGCTGTTCGAGCTCATCGTACAGCTGGTTGAGTTTGCCGCTATCCACACCGGCGGCAACGCCGTAGTCGGCCGTTTCGACGACGAACTCCGGCTCACCCTCACACATTTCGACGCGTTCGAGTCCCTTGCGTAACGCCTCGTTAATCGCGTCCTTATATCGCATGTTCCGCCGGTGGGCATATCGCCGCAGGCGGGCGTCGATATCATCATCGATCGTGAGCGTGGTTCGCATCTCACCGACAGAATGGCGCAGCCCTCGTTTGATGTCAAGACATCATCCATTTTGATGTGTCGGTGTCTTATCGGGGAACCTTCCGTTGGATCCGGCTCTTTCGATTTTTCCGCTTGAAACAGCGGCAGCTTATCGCAACGAGTACGGGAACGGCAGTTCGCCGCATTGACCGAGAAGCGGAAAGCGCGCGCGTCGAAGATATCTGCCGTGCCGGCTTCACCCGGGAGAACGACTGGAAGGGGCCCGGCCGCATCGGAAGGTGACCGTAATTCCCGCGTTGACCGCCGGCGCGGCGATCGATACATCCTCTTCCAATCCCATGCCGCCGGCGTAGAACGGAATCAGTGTGTAGTTCAGCTCGACCGGAAGCGAAAGCGCCGATTGGGGGAACAGCTCGACGCCGACGATGAAGTTATTCTTTCCGAACGATCCGGTTCCCTCGGCGAAGATCTGATATCTGCGGAACCCGCCGTAGATTCCGATCGGATCGGCGATCTCATAGCCGGCGAGCGCACCGATATCGAACATCGGCATGCCGTCGACATCCTCAGCGAGAATCGGGCCCCACAATCCACCACCGCCGACAAGCGAGATCTGCAGCGGATTATCGTGATCGAGCAGGCCATACTTCACACCTACGGTAGCCGCCGTGGGACCGAGTAGACCGCCGACGTCGAAGCCGCCGACACCGACCCGTGCGGTGAGCCACGGCGAAGGGGTACCCATGAAGAAGGGCACATCCCGGGAGTTTGTCGGACATATAGGCAGAATTGAATATCGGACGGTCGTAGCGCATATTATCGCCGAGACGTGTGCATTTCGATGTCGGTGTATACGTCCGATATTCAATTCCGAAGTGGAGTCCGACAAACTCCCATTTCCTCTTCGAACGTTTGCCCGTTTACCCGGGGTGCGAGTAACATACTCGCATGCGCACCGAGCTGAACCTCGCCGGAATCAAGCGGCCTCGGCGTCTGCAGACTCGGTGTAACACAGCCGACCGCCAGAAGCAGTACGGCAACTCCGGGTACGACACAACGGAAAAGTGCACGCTTCATAACAAATCAACAGTGTAGCACCACGACGTATATTTTTCACGGAATAGCGTTTGGTATCTGCTTCCGGCAATAATCTATGACAGAGCATTCGAACTGGAACATCATATCGGCCTGAACACATTTTTCTATGAAAATACACTCGGAGCCGGATGCTCGTACCGTCTACCGTAATCGCGACCCCGGACTCCACGCCGGGTCCGCCGCTACGTTGTCCGAATGCGACTGAAGATATCGTGAACGACATTCGCGCCGCGGCTGATCAGTATGCCTGTCAGCACGATTCCGAGAAAAGGAATCCCGGGGGCGCGCCAACGACCTCGAACAGGTCGATTCCCGCGCCGAACGCGATGACAAGCGATACGCCGATAACTCCGATTCGGTCCACCTGGACCTTCCCCTTCTCCCGGACCATCTTAAGGGTTTCCCACACCGCTTCACTGACAATCGCAACCGCCATTATCGTGCCGATATCCATCGCGTGATCCTCCCTCTCCTGTTCGGCGAAACGGAGAAAATGTAGCGACTCCCGGGAGCAATTTCTATCGCGGACGAGCGATGGGTATTATCCCCTCTTGCGGGCGGTCCTCGTTTCGCAGGCATACGGGCTCGAGGCGGGTCTTGAGATGGTGGGCGCAATTGCCGGCGCTCCTGCGCGGGCGCGATAGCATCGACGCTTGCCCGACGCCCACGTCTTCGGCGACTCACGCCATGAACGGATTGCGAACCGGCATCCCGAGATAGACCTGTTCATGGCTCAGATCCTCAGAGAGGATCTCCGCGCAGTCGGCGACACTGGCCGCGGCGATTACGCCAGAGCTCAACAACGATTCCGGAGGCGACTTCATTCTTCGCAGGTTCGGCAGAGTCGCGGCCATAGACCAGGACATTCGTGTCGGGGAAGATCCTATCGCTCATGCAACGATTCCCGATGCGGATATGGAACCGCCTCGCGCCTGAGCCTTCGCGGTCGCTTACTCAGAAATCGCTCCGCGGCGCGGCCGTACTCGTCCTCACGAACCATATGTTCCTTCAGCAACCGGCCGAGGAATCGAGACACGCTCATGTTGTCCTTTGCCGCCCGGACCC
>PUOG01000193.1 GCA_003552745.1 Spirochaetaceae bacterium | reverse complement strand
TGTAGCTTCGCTGGAACTTCCACCTCAAGTGCCATGTCATTGGTGTAGCGCTCCTTCAGTGAGCGAGCAACCGACGCTTGCCCGTATCGGTGAATCGTCGTGTCCGCCTGAGTGACTCCATCATCCTGCCGGCGACGAGTAAGGGGTCACAACGTCTCACACAAACCGGCGTCGGATTGCTCACACGACCCCGAACTCTCGTCTCAGCACGTTCTACCGTCCTTTGAAGCGACTCTCATCGAGCCGGTACAGGTACGCGACATCGAGTCCGCGGTAGTCGACCCACGGCTCGATTTCCGGTCCCTCCTCTTCGGTCGTCAACCAGAGCCGCTCGTCGTCGGTCGGATCGAACAGGATGTAGAACGGATCGAGCAGATCGAACGTTTCGGCTTTCATGACCCCGTCGGAGACTCGCTCGATGATGTACGTTCCGCGCGGGATATCGACGACCGGAACCTCTTCGTGGAGGATGAAGAGGTCGAGCGACGAAACCCAGGGCACCTCCACGATCGTCAGCGGGCGTCCACGGAAATCCCACTCGCCGGCGATGGTGTCGGTTTCGGTCGATTCGTCGACTCGCTGATACGTTGCGATTGGGAAGCCGTCGTTACCTGCTCGTCTGATGGACAGCTCCAGTCCCCCTTGCAGTACTTCAATGTAGTTGTCATTACCACCCCGTAGGGAAGTAGAAAGCGTGTCCTCAGATCTCCGAAGCTGCAGTTCTGTCCATGAGAAACTGCCGCCGCCTTTCTCCCAGAAGATGTCCCGAGCTTCAGGCACCTCAACACGACGAAACTCCGCCCCTTCCGGCTCATGCAACTGTTGCGTCCAGTCGTGCACGAGCGGTAGCCACCACGTATCAAAGAGCGCCGCGTAGCTTTCGGCGCCAACACTGCTCGGCACCACTACCAGAAGCGCGACTAACAACACAAACCGTAATCCTCTTTTATTCATAGACAACACCTCACCAGCCGGTATCCAGGTCAAGCCGAGACCAGTACGGCTCGTCGTATTCGTGCCGATGCACTTCGATCAGATCCATGCGCTGAATCTCATCGAATGCGCGCCGCGTTCGTCCGATGTATTCGAGGTAGCTGCCGGAGGCCGCACGACTTCCATCCCACGGATTCGCCGTGGTCACGAAGCCGGTGAGCAGATCGCGACTCGAAGCCGCTCCCGCTACCGTCTCGACCTCGCTCACTACCTCGGAGTGTACGCCACTGGGAAATGCGTGGCGTAGTTCACGGTCGGGATGCGCGATGCGCAGATATCCGAAGTACTCGTTCTCGCTGCGGTGCGCTCGATCGAACTCCACGTGTCGCGGCTCGTAGAACGTGTCGGCAAGCTCGAAGCTTGTCGAGGAGTCGGTGAAGCTGTTCAGCGCGGCGACGATGTTTCCGGTCGACAGCAGCGTTCCGTGTCCGCGCGAGTTGGGACTGTAATAGCCGTTTTCGCGCATCGCATTGTTCAACTCGATCGGATTCCGGCTCTCTCCGGTCGCCTTGTTGAGCATGTAGCCGAGCGAATAGAGCGCGCAGCCGTAGCTCCATACATCGATCATCTGCTGCGGATTGTAGTTATAGCGATCCAGGAGGTCTTGATCTTGCTCAATCAGCCGGTGCGAAAACGCTTCGTACGCCATCGCATGCTCGCCATGCTCCTCAACATGCTTCTCAAACAACTCCCGCCGATGCGCCTCGTTGTACGCATCCACCTCTTCCCGGCTCGGGCCGTCGAGAAGCGCGACGGTGAGAAAGTCGCGCATGCTGAGATCGTTCTGATACATTCCGTCGGAGCTGACCATGGCGAAGAAGTCGTCATTTTCGGCCCCGTAACCGACGCGCGCGTAGCGACCGAACACGTCGAGTCGATCGGTCGTCTGTGCGGCGCGATAGAGCGAGTATTCACTTTCGAGGAAGTCGTCGACGAGGAGATCCTCCCCATAACCGTCTCCGATCATGCGGTCGGCCATGCCGAGGCGGGCGAATACCGCCGATTCGGTTTCCGCGATGTTCTGTTCGTGTGTGACGATCGTACCGCCCGGCAGCTCGTCGCCTACCCCGTAGCCGTCGCGATGCGCTTCATGCTGCATCGTGAGTCCGGCGATCAGGCGGCTGGTGAGACCGCTCGGGCCGTGTTCGCCCAGGGTGCGTAGATTCACCGTCGTTCCGTGTTCGGGGTCGGATTCGGTGAAGGCGTGGTGGAGATCGCTCGCAGCGAACTCCTCCTCATACCCCACTCGCAACACCGTGTCGCCGCCGAGGATGCGGTCCCTCAGCTCGACCGCTTCGCGGTCGCCGTAGCTGTATAACGAACGGAGTGCGGTTGCGGCCCGGCGGTATCCGTCGTAGCCGGAGGCGATCTCGGCGCCGCCGAGGAGGTCGTAGCCGCGCATCCGCTGCTGCTCGACGAATGTACCGAGTCCGCCTGCGACCTCGACGGCGCGGCTGACGCTTGCGTCGACGCCGCCACGGCCGACGGTCAATGCCGCGCCGTCACCGCCGAGATGCAGCTCGGCCAACTGCGCGGAGTTCCACTGTCGTCCGGCGAGCGCTCCGATGTCGCGCACGTTCGCGATGTTGAGTACCGTTTCTCCGGTCATCCCGTATTCGAGCCCCGCCCGGACGCCACTACCGATTGCACCACCGACCGCCCCGACATCGGCGGCGTGCTCGGCGGAGAAGCCCTCCACCGTCCCGCCGGCAAAGTCTCCGGCCATCGAACCGGCGTAGCCGGCCAGTGCCCGGTCACCGAGAGTCGTCTCGAGAAACGCCTGCGTGGAGAAACCGAAACCGCGTACGTCGTCGATCTGCACCGCTCCCACAAGACCGCTTCCCACATTCGAAACGCCGGCGCCTGCCAGATTCCCCGCCAGCTCTCCTGCCATCGTCCCTCTTCCGATCGCACCGCTCACCGTATCCCCGACCGCGCCGGAGAGAGCGTTCACCCCGCCCATCGTCGCCGCCTGCGCGGTGCCGAGGACCGCCTCTCCGACCGTTCCATCGCCACCGGCTGCATCGGCCGCCCCCCAAAGTGCCGCGTTCCCCACACTCAGCGCGAGGCTCGCC
>PUOG01000248.1 GCA_003552745.1 Spirochaetaceae bacterium | reverse complement strand
GTGACAAGTCACTGAAGGTTATGGTAAGAAATCGACCTACCGACCGCCGTGCGTTGCTCCGTTGTAACGGTGTCGGTGAATACAAGCTCGAACAGTTCGGCGACGATTTCCTGCGGGAGATCCGGGGGTTTCTCAACGGCGAGTAGCGGTAGCTGCCGGCCGCCACAGTATTGCCGGCGCACTGTGTAGCGAGAAAGCTCGGGAGGTATGTCAAAAGGTGGATCTTGTAGCGCTCATTCTCGTGGTCGTTGCGGCGTTCTGCCACGCCACCTGGAATCTTCTCGCCAAACGATCGAGCGGTGGAGTCGCCTTCGTGTGGCTCATACAGGCGACCGGAGTCGTCATCTACGCACCGCTCGTGATCGTTCTCTTCGTGCGCAATCCTCCGGAGTTCAGCTTCGCCCTCGTCGCCGCGATCCTCGCAAGTGCCCTGTTCCACGTCTCCTACTTCCTCAGCCTGCAGCGCGGCTACCGCAGCGGCGACCTTTCGCTCGTCTACCCGATCGCGCGCGGTACCGGTCCGGCGCTCGCAACGCTCGGCGCGATATTCATCTTCGGCGAGCGTCCCGGTCCGATCGCCGTTCTCGGCGCCGTTCTGGTTATCTCGGGTGTTATCTTCATGTCGTTCGCAGGACGCCGCTCGGCCGCCGATCCGAAGCAGCGGCGAGAAGGAGTGAAGTGGGGCGTGATAACCGGGCTCTTCATCGCCTTTTACAGCATGAACGACAGCTTCGCCGTTTCGGCGCTCGGTATCTTCCCATTCTTCTACCTGTGGCTGGCCGATGTCGTACGAACTGCAGCGTTGGCTCCGTTCGCCCTCCGGAGGCTGCCGGCGGTGCGGTACGAGCTGGCGGTACACCGTCGCGAGGTGCTCGGGGTCGCTTTCCTGTCGCCGCTCTCGTACCTGCTCGTGCTCTTCGCGCTCTCGTTTACCCCGTTGAGCTACGTCGCCCCGGCACGCGAAATGAGCATTCTCATCGGTACGATCATGGGTTCGACGCTGCTCGCCGAAGAAGACGGCAGGCGGCGGATCCTTGCCGCGCTATTGATCGTCGGCGGTGTGGTGGCGCTGGCGGTCGGCTGACCACGCGACCCGTTCGCCGGGTAGGCCGGGCCGGCCACTGCCGGTTCATGTCCGGCGGTCCACTCGCCTGCCGGCTCACTCGCTCGCCGAATAGATCAGCGTGCGATTCTTCGGCGGTGGGCGCGGACCGATAGCAGTACGACCCCGGCGGTCAGAAGCGGGGCGACGAACGGATTCGTTCGGAAGATCAGGCCGAAGAGACTCGCTCCGATCGTACCGCCGGAGACGACCGCAAGGCTGAATGCGATCGAGCCGAGAACGACGCTCGCCCAGGTGAGCGCGAGGGCGAGTCCGACATAGTAGAGCGTTCGGAGTGCCAGCTCGGCGGCAGTATCACGTATCCTCATCTTCGAAACCAATTCTATCAGAGATCACCCGAATCGTCTCGACCTCCGGCGCAGGCGCTCGAGGCGTGATTTCGCGCGCTCGCGACGGCGCTCCGTCTCCTCCTCGTCGATGTGGTAGCGTCCGTCGTCACCGAGTTCGATGACCGAGCCCTCACCGGCCCCGGGCGGGAGCTCCGCCACACGCACCGTGCGGTTCGATCGGTCCGACTCGGAGATGAGAACGGCAATCTGCGCCTCCACCCGGTCGACGGTGAACCGTGCGCGGTTACTCGACATCGTGCTCGGTCTCTACGTGCCACCGGCTGCCGTCGGAAACGGCGACGATGGTACCGTGGATGTCGGTTCCGTAGACGTCGGTGCCGAAACGCTCGAGCCGGGCGATCACCTCGTCGTGCGGGTGCCCGTACGGGTTGTCACTTCCGGCGCTGTAGATCGCGATTTCCGGGGACACAGCCTCGAGAAAAGCCGTCGTGGTCGATGTCCTGCTGCCGTGATGGCCGACGCGCAGGAGTTGAGCTGCGAGCTCGTCGAACGCCTCCACGAGCTCCCGCTCGACCGCCGCCTCGGCGTCGCCGGGCAGGAGCACGGCGGTGTCGCCGTAGGTCAAGCGAACGACCATATTGAGATCGTGCAGAGGGCCGTCGTAGTCGGCGGCGGGCCGGTCGGGATGAAGGACCTCGAGCCGAAGTGCTCCGAGCTCGGCTCTGTCTCCCCGAAGTGGCTCCTCGTAGCCGGTGTCGCTCGACTCGATAGCGTCGAGGAATCGGTCGAAGGTCGCGGTGGTGTGTGGCTGACCGTTGTACCACAGCTCGCCAACGCTCTTGTGTGTGAAGATCTCCTCGAATCCGCCGATGTGGTCGGCGTGCGCGTGGGTTGCGATCGCAACATCGATATGGGTGACGCCGAGCTCGGCGAGATATGCGCGAGCACGACCGTTCTCCGGTCCGGCGTCCACGAGTATCGCGTACTCATCGTGGAGCAGAAGGGTGGCGTCGCCCTGATCGACGTCGATGACGTGAACGGAGAGCTCGGCGAAAAGCGGCGCGGTGACCAGTGCGAGGAGGATGGCGAGCAGTGCGAGGCGGTGCGCCGGCCCGAGCCGCGTGTCGGTGCAGAGCAATCGCCGACATCGGCGCGAGCGGCAGCTACTCATCCGGCCGCCCGTTCCTCCGACCGGTTCTGCCTATAGGCTCGGAGCCGCCTCTCGATTCGATACTCAGCCTCTTTGACCACCGGTGTATGGGAGGCGGTGTAAATCGCGAGTGCGAGCCAGATCAGACCGAAGCTGACCGCCTCGGCGGCGGCGAACGGTTCGCCGAACAGGAGCACGCCGATGAGCAGCATCAATGTCGGTGCGATGTACTGCAGAAATCCGACCCGCGATAGCGGAATGCGACGCGCTCCGTGCGCAAACCAGTACAGTGGCAGCGCGGTCGCGACCCCGGCGGCAATGAGGAGCAGGTCGGTCGACACGCTTATCGATGCGAGCGCCCCGGAGCCGGTGGCTCCGAGTACGACGATGAGCGCAACTCCGGCGGGAGCGAGGAATGTCGTTTCGACGGTGAGCGCGGTCAGCGGATCGAGACCCATCTGCTTCTTTCGCAGACCGTAGTAGCCGAAGGTGCCGGCGAGCACGAGCGCCACCCACG
>PUOG01000299.1 GCA_003552745.1 Spirochaetaceae bacterium | reverse complement strand
CGGGCGTGAATACCCGCTCGATTCTTGATCTGCACCTGCTTTTCGGTCATTCAGTATCCTCGTCGATACCGTTACGGTCGAACGCCGCGCGGCGCTGCAAGTATAGTTGCCGAGCATTTTCGCTTTCAAGCCACCGCAGCACACTCTGGTTGAACTCACGTGCACTGAAGTACCCCATCTTCTTGAGTCGCTCGTTCATCGCCGCGGTCTCTACGATTATCGGGATGTTTCGCCCCGGTTTCACCGGAATCAATGCGTACGGGACATGAACTCCGAGAATCTCGGTTGTGTTCTCTTCGGCGCCGATCCGGTCGTACGATCCGTTCGCATCCCATTCCTCGAGGTCGACCACGAGCTGTACCTGCTTCGAGTCGCGAATTGCACCGACACCGAAGAGGTGTGTGACGTTGATAATCCCCAGCCCGCGGATCTCCATGTGATGGCCGAGCGCCTTGTTCGCCGCCTGGCCCATGAGAATGTTCCCGGCAACGCACCGTACTTCGACCGAGTCGTCGGCGACGAGACGGTGGCCGCGCTCGACCAGCTCGAGGGCCGCCTCGCTCTTCCCGACACCGCTGTCACCGCGCAACAGGAGTCCGACGCCGAACACCTCAACCAGCACCCCATGCAGCACTTCTCGGGGTGCGAAGACATTCGACAGCGCACGGATGAGACGGCTTGAGAATTCGGAAGTGGAGAGATGGGTCTGTAGAATCGGACAGTTGGTCTGCTCGGCGATGTGATAGAGATCGTCGGTAGGCTGCAGTTCATGGGTGAATACGACACACGGGACCTCCCGCTTGAAGAGCTCTTGGATGGTCTCGCTACTGCCCTCCGATGCGAGTTTGCGCAGGTACGCTGTTTCACCGCGGCCGAAAATCTGCACTCGCTGGTACGCGAAGTTGTCGTAGAATCCGCTGAGAGCCAGGCCGGGGCGATTGAGATCCGGTACTCGAATCTCCCGGGTAAGACCCGCTCGTCCCCCTATGCAGCGCAATTCCAGCGCATTGTGCTCCTTGAGGTCGAGATCGAGAAGATCGAGTACCGTGAATGTGGTCATGACGGTTTGTGCTCTTTGATCTTCTCTTTCTCCTTTCGAACCTTCTCGGCCATTTTGTCGATCAACCGTTCCAGCCCCTCGTGCAGCGCGTGTTCGGTGACCGAGATATGTGCGCTCTTACGCCACCGGAAGTTGATCGTCACCTCAATGATGAACTCGTGCTTCTCTTTCTTCATGGTGAACAGAAGATCGATTATGTAATCTTTCGCGAAGTCGATCTTCTGAATCTTCTCTTCGATGAACTCACGCGTATCGTCGGAGAGATTAAAGTGGACTGCCTGCATTTCGACGTTCAACGCTATCCTCCTCGTGACTTACCTGTCGTAGGATGAGTTGATGGCAAGCTCCTTTCGATACTTGGCCACCGTCCGGCGAGCGAGCTTGATGCCCCGCTTGTTCAACAACTCCGAGATCTTCTGATCCGAAAGGTGCTGATCCCCGGACTCCGCGGCAAGTATCTCGCGGATCATCGCTTTGACTCCTTCCTTCGAAAAGCGAGAGCCGCTCGAACCGGCGCCGGTTATCGAGTTGGAAAAGAAATGCTTCAGCTCGTAGATGCCCCAGTCGGTCTCCATGTACTTTCCGTTGGATATCCGACTTACCGTCGCCTCGTGCACACCGACATCCGCGGCGATATCCCGAAGCGTGAGCGGTACGAGGTACTTCGGACCGCGCAGGAAGAAATCGCGCTGGAAATCGAGAATCGCCCGCGCGACCTTCAGCATGGTCTGATTTCGCTGTTGAATACTGTTGATGAACCACCGCGCATCCCGCACTCGAGTAGACACGAACCTCCGTACCTCACGCGCGCCGTCACGCATCTCCTGAAAAAAAGGGTCGACGCCGAGAACCGGAATCTCCTCGTCGTTGAGCACGATTACGAATTGCCCTTCCTGACGACGGATGAGAAGGTCGGGCGTCACGTATGTCGGTGTCTCATTCGAGTATGAGCGCCCCGGAAACGGGGTGAGATCGCGTATGAACTCCAACGCCTCGAGCACTTCCGACTCGTCGCACTTCAGCTTTCGTGCGATATCGGCGGGCTTCAGCTTTTCGAGTTTCTCTACATGATTCTCAAGAAGATCGACAGCGAGCGCCGGTGCATGATCGGCGATTCGTGCCTGCACGAGCAGACTCTCCCTATAGTCGGAGACACAGGTACCCGGCGGCTCGAAAGCTCGGATAATCTCGAGCATGGCGGAGATATGCTCATGCAACTCCGGCGGAACCACCTTCTCCGGCGGTTCGCGGTGGAACCCGTTCTCATCGAGATTCCATATCAGGAGCTCACCGACGGTGAATGCATCCCGGCTAATCGGCTGCAACCGCAGCTGCCAGAGCAGGTGGTCGTGAAGACTCTCCGGACGGCTCAGCGCGCCCTCCATGAACCCGCGTTTGGCGTCGCTCGCCTCTTCGTCATATCCGCCGCCGGATGTAAACGAGTTGTCGCTGTAGGCGTTGTAGTAGTCGTAACCCTCCGTCTCCTCCTCCGGTGCGACCTCTTCGAGACTCACCGTAGACGGATCCTCGACAACCTGCAGCGCCGGATTCGCTTCGAGCTCCTCCTGAATTCGCAGCTTCAGATCCTGGACCGGCAGCGCCATGAGCTGAATGCTCTGGTAGAGCTGCGGGTTCATTTTCAGTTTCTGTTCCTGCGATAGCGCAGGTCTCTGAAGCTGCACTTCCTTTCTCCCCTACACGGTTCTACCGATGCTTCAATACTGAGTCAGCGCTATTCCTTTGTCAATCTTTGATCAGAGCCGGAAGCTCTCACCCAGGTAGACTCTCCGGGCAATCTCGTTCTCGGTAATTTCCTCTCGCGTGCCGGATACGACGATCTCGCCATCCTTGATGATATAGGAACGGTGGGTGATCTCCATGGTGTCCCGAACGTTATGGTCGGTTATAAGCACGCCGATCCCCTTCTCGGACAGCGCTCGAATGATCTGTTTGATCTCGAAGACCGCGATCGGATCGATACCGGCGAACGGTTCGTCGAGCAGCAGAAAGTTCGGTTCGAT
>PUOG01000167.1 GCA_003552745.1 Spirochaetaceae bacterium | reverse complement strand
TGATGACGAGGCTGCACTCGATTACTATCGGCGTGCGGCAACGGAGTACGAAGCCACCGGGAATCTCCACGATTACGCGAACGTCTCATTTAACACCGGCCTGACCAAGATGCGTGCAGGCGGCTACACCGAAGCTGCCGAATACCTCGAAGAAGCCGTCGACGGGTTTCTCGAGGCCGGTTCGATAAGTGGAGCCGGAATGGCGGCAACCGAGCTATCAGTTGCGCTCTGGATGGAGGGACGGCCGGAGGAGGCGGATTCGGCGCTCGCGAGTGCGATCGGAATGCTGGAGGCGACCCAGAGTCTCCGCCGCCTCGCACGGGCCTACACCGTCCGCTCCTCTATTCAGAGCGTCGTCGGCGACGAAGACGGTGCGCGCGATAGCCTTCGGGAAGCGCGTAATCTCTACGATGAACTCGGACTCCGGGACGAAGCTGATGCGATTCAGCGCGAGCTCGATGAGCTCGGTGACGATCGCGACGGCGGGATCTGACCCGAAGCCGCCGACCGCAACCGGACCGCGGCGTGCGCTCGGTCCCGGATTCGCCGAGCTGCGCGCGAAGGCGTTGGGCTGTCGCTCTACTATGCCGGGCGCTCGGCAAGAGCCCACGCTTTGACACCGCGAGCGAGCTCACCCGCGCGCTCGGAAACCAGCTCTTTGTCCTCTTTCGTCGGTCGGCCCCGGAACTCGACCGGATCGACCCAATCCCAGTGCATCTTGAGCCGGTCATTCATCTCCATGAGCTCCTTCTGAGCGCCGCCGCTCCATCCGTAGGAACCGAATCGGAACGCCTTTCGGTTAATGATTCTCTTCTTCCCGATCTCGTCGATCACACTCGCCATCGGAGGGAACATTTTGTACTCGTATGTCGGCATAGCCAACACAACTCCCGAGCTCTGAAAGACGCTGTCGAGGACGAAACTCATTTCCGTTTCCGGAACGCGATGAACACGGGTCGGCACTCCTTCCGCCTCGATCGCCTCGATTGCTGTCCCGACAGCCGACTGCGTCATACCGTACATGCTGCCCCAGAGTACGGTCACCTCAGGTCGGGCGGGACCTTTCGCGTACTCCGCCAGGCGCTTGTATGAACGTACGACACGACCCGGATCGGATCTCCACACGATACCGTGACCGGGCGCGATAATCCGGATGTCGAGCGGGGCAAGTTTTGCGATTGCCTTTCTGACCGGAGTACAGAATGCGGCGACGATATTCGCGTAGTAGCGTTCCATCTCGCGCTCAAAGAACTCGATATGCTCTTCGGTCAGGGTGTCGTCGTACGGTGCATCATCACTTACCGCACCGAAGCTCCCGAACGCATCGCAGGGGAAGAGCGTCTTCGACTTCGTATCGTAGGTAGCCATCGTTTCCGGCCAATGCACGTTCGGTATGTCCTCGAAGGCGAGTATCCGGCCGTCCCCGAGATCGAGTGTGTCACCGGATTGCACGGTCTGCACGTTCTCTCGAATGTCGTAAAACGCTTCAAGTAACGGTTTTGCCTTCTTACTGCATATGATCGTGTAGTCATTTCCCCGCAGTTCGCGGAACGAACGCAACCATCCGGAATGATCGGGCTCCATGTGGTTGACCACGACGTAATCGATGTCATCGATGGTAATCTCCATCTGATCGAGTTGTGCATACAGCGTCTCCGGCACGCCGTCCCAGTCACAGACACCGTCGACAATCGCCGCCTTTTCTCCCGTAATGACGTACGAGTTCATTGCGACGCCGTTAGGGATCTGCCACATGCCTTCAAACAGGATGTTCGAAACGTTCGCCGACAAGCGGAAGACGCCATCGGTCACCTTGGTTGTTCTCATGAGAGCCCGACCTCCTGCCGGTTTCGGTACGTTATTTCACGATAGTTGCGGAAGCAAGTGCGGCTACCGCCGCGGGGAGACGATTTGGTATGATCGAAGGCGAATATGAGTAGTCGAGTCGATCAGTTGATCACGGAGCTTGGACTGGAGTCGCATCCGGAGGGTGGGTTCTTCCGCGAGCAGTGTCGAACTCGTCGCCGCGTGCGGGATCTGGATACCGGACGCGAGCGGGCGGCTTGCACGAGTATATACTATCTGCTGCCGCGCGGCGCTGTCAGTCGCTTTCATCGCGTCGAATCCGACGAGTTGTGGCATTTCTACGAAGGCGACCCGCTCGAGCTTCTCGTCGCGACAGACGGCGGCGACGGCGTACACGTCGAACGGAAGCTGCTCGGACAATATGAGTCGGGGACGGTAAGCCCTTTTGCGGAAGTCCCGCACGGTTGCCGGCAAGCCGCCCGGCCGACCGGGGAGTATGCGCTCGTCGGGTGCACGGTTGCACCGGGCTTCGAGTTCGAGGATTTCTCACTATTGGGAACGGACGAGGAGCGCCTGCGGGCGGCACTCAAAGAATTCGGCGATCTTCTCTGAATAGCGCTTCATTCTTCCGAGCGCTGGCGATGTGCGGCCAAATCGCTAGACTTTGGGAGCAGCGAGGTTGTGTCGTGAGTAGCGCTCCGGTCCGGTATCGACAACATCGGCTCCCCCCCGCGACAGCTGCTGTGCTGATCGCCATGGTTTTCTGCTCAGCAATAGCCCGCCAAGGCGTTGCCGTTACGCAGCTCGCCGACGAATCGGGTGACCGGGTGTATAACGTCGATGTCCGGGTGTTCGACGGTTCGGTGACGATCCGACCGCACCCCGAGGACCGCTTCGCTGTCGAAGGCGCGACGGATACCGACGATGCGTTTATCGAAGTGGAGCGTACCCGTTCGGGGTTCGTCGTGGCCGTGCGTCGCCGCGATCGGCCGGGACGTTACGGAAGCGAGCTCACCGTTCTAGTGCCCGCCGGCGTGCGTCTGCACGTGACTGCGAAAGAGGCCGATGTGACGATCGAGGACGCCGGCAACTCGGTCCATGTTCGCACCTATACCGGAGCGATCGATCTCACTCGCCACGGCACCCATCCTGTCGATCTGCGATCTACCTCCGGTTCGATCTCGGTGCGGGGCGGTTCGCTGCGCAACGCGAAGATCAAATCGGTCAGCGGAACGGTCGATGTTTCCGCCGAGCGTGCGAACTCGGCACGCATCGGTA
>PUOG01000013.1 GCA_003552745.1 Spirochaetaceae bacterium | reverse complement strand
CCGCGCTTGAGATCGAATGAGACGTTATTCACCGCGTGCACCGTCCCGTCGATGCTGTCGAACTGCACCGAAAGGTTTCGGACCTGTAGAACCGTTTCGCCGTTCACGAGGCACTCCTTCTCATCTTCGGATCGAGCACATCGCGCAACCAGTCTCCGAGAAGGTTCATACCGAGCGACGTGAATACGATCGCCAGGCCCGGGAAGGCAGCAATCCACGGCGAGAACTGAATATACTGCCGTCCGGCGGCCAGCATGTTCCCCCAGCTCGGCACCCCCGGTGGCACGCTCAACCCGAGGAAACCGAGACCCGCCTCGTAGAAGATCATTCCCGACATCTCGAATGTCCCGACGGTGAGAAGGGGACCGATCAGATTCGGCAGTATGTGCTGAAAGATGATACGGCCCGGGCGGGCTCCGATGCTTACCGCCGACTCGACGTAACCGGACTTCCGTATACGCAGGACCTCTCCACGGGTAATTCGCACGAACAGCGGCGCATTGGTAAACCCGAATATCATGATTACGTTGAAGAGGCTCCGACCGAGAACCGCCGCTACGACGACGACCAGCAGGAGGTACGGGATCGCGAGAAAGAGATTCGCCACCCCCATGATGATATTGTCGGTCTTGCCGCCCACATAACCGGCGACGAGTCCGAGGATCATGCCGAGACTCATCGAAATGAGCACTCCGAAGAATCCGACGGTGAGCGAGACACGAGTACCGTAGATGATACGGCTCAGCATGTCGCGCCCGAGGTTGTCGGTGCCGAGTGGGTGTTCCCAATCGCCCCCCTCCTGCCACGCAGGCACCTGCCGGCTGATACGGAGGTTCTGCTCCAGCGGGTGGTGCGGAGCGATGTACGGGGCGAAAATCGCCGAGAAGAGCACGATGCTGAACAGCAGCACCCCGACGAGTCCGGCCTTGTCGCGAAAGACAATCCGGAGCGCGCGTTGGAACGGAGAGCGCACATTCTCCTGATCGAGAGCGTCAATCCTCATAGCGTATCCTCGGATCGATAAGTGCGTATGCGACATCGGTCAGCAGATTCAGCACCACGACGAAGCCGGCGCTGAACACCGCTATCGCCTGAACGAGCGGGAAATCGCGCGCCTGCACCGCCTCGTTGATCATTCGCCCGATTCCCGGCCAGGAGAAGATCGACTCGATGTAGATCGATCCGCCGAGCATGTACCCGAACTGCACTCCAACTATACTGACAAGGGTGATCGATACGTTGCGGAAGACGTGGCGGCCGAGAACGGCGCGCTCCTCGATGCCTTTGCTGTAGGCGGTACGGATGTAGTCCTCACCGCGGACCTCGAGGGTCGCCGAACGCACCAGGCGGACGAACTGACCGAGAGGGAAGAAACCGAGGGCGACCGCCGGCAACACGATCGAAATCGGCCCGGATCGGCCGAAACTCGGAAACCAGCCGAGATCCACCGCGAAGACGACGATCAGCATGAGCGCGAGCCAGAAGTTGGGAACGGTCTGGCCGAGCAGGCCGAACCCCCGAGCGAGCGTATCCCAGAACGAGCCGGGGCGCGAACCTCCGAAAACCCCCAACGGAATCGCGAAGAGAAGCGCGAATCCCATCGCGGCAAGCGTTAGCTCGATCGTGGCCGGGACGCGCTGCATTACCAGCGACATCGCCGGCGCGCGATAGTGCAACGATTGACCGAAATTGCCGCGCGCGGCACCACCGATGTATCGGGTAAACTGAATGATCAGCGGGTCGTTGAAGCCCATCGCTTCGCGCATCGCCTCGACGCGCTCCGGCGATGCATCCCGCGGAGTCATAACGCGGGCCGGATCGCCGGTCAGCCGCACCATGAAGAACGTGATAACGAGAACGCCGACCATCAGTAGTGCCGACTGAATCAACCTCGAAAAGAGGTAGCGCTGCATAGGTCTTCCTCCGAATCGAACGCTCGAAAAGCCCGGCTCCCCGGTAGACGGGGAGCCGGCTCAGCTGCAGATCGAACGCACCTATTCGAGATAGGTGTACATGAGGAAGAAGTCCTCGGCAGCTCGCGGATTGTAGTCGCGCACGTTGTCCCGGGTCGCCTCGAAGGTTTCCGGTACATAGAGGTAGATGAACGGCGGATTCTCGAACATGTAGTTGTGCAGCTCGGTATAGAGCGCCGCACGCGCGTCCTGATCGACCGTCCGTTCGATCTCATTCATGTAGTCGGTGATCGTATCCTCCTGCCAGGCCGAGAAGCTCGCATCCCAGCCGTCGAGAGCACCACGAAGGCGCGGCAGCGCCTCGCCGGAGCGCTCCGACCAACTGTCACCGAAGAGCGGCGGCAGCTCTTTCTCCGCTTCGAGGTCCCAGAAACGGCCCGATTCCATGAAATCGAGGTCGGTCTCGATCCCCACGTCACGGAGGTAGCCCTGAATGGCCTCGGCAACCTGTTCGAAGTTGGTGTAGGCGCCGGTCGGGGCGGCGAACCCGATCTCGAAACCGTCGGGATACCCCGCCTCGGCGAGCAGTTCGCGCGCGCGATCCGGATCGTACGGATACGGATCGAGATCGTGATCGTAGCCGAGGTTGCCGGTAGTCATGAGTCCGGTAGCGCGTTCGGCGTATCCGCCGAAGAGGCTGTCGATAATCGCCTGGCGGTCGACCGCGTAGTTCATCGCCCGGCGCACGAGAACGTCCTCGGTCGGCTCACCGACACCGGTAGTCAGATTGTTGAACGCGATATAGAAGGTACGGTCGATCGGATAGGTCACCACGTTCACGCCGTCTGCGCCATCGAGCGCCTCGGCCTGCTCGAAGCTCAGCCGGTTGACGATGTCCACCTCGCCGGTCTGGATCGCCGCCATGCGGGTCGACGATTCGGGGATCGGAACGAAGATGACCTCGTTGACACGCGGAAGTCCCTCGCGCCAGTAGTCTTCGTTCGCCTCCATGACGATCCGATCCTCCCGGACCCACTCGACGAACTTGAACGGACCGGTGCCCACCGGTTCCTCGCTGAAGCGATCGTCACCGACCTCTTCGGTGTACTCCGGCGGAACCATGTTCCAGTGCTGGGCGATTATGCCGAGAAGAAGCGCATCCGGGCTCTCCGTGCTGAT
>PUOG01000327.1 GCA_003552745.1 Spirochaetaceae bacterium | reverse complement strand
GCTCATCGAGCTCCCGTGCCATTTCATTCCCATCGACCGGCTCTCGAATCGGTGTCATATATTGCGCTCCACACTCTTACGCAACGTTGCAGCCCGTTGCCAATCGTTACCCCCCTCGATCTTTTCCGGGTCGCAAAGAGGACCGAATCGAATTGTTCGTGTTGTACCGCGAGAGCGTAGGAGCTCGTCGACGAGGAGCATCATCTCCAGGTTCAGTTTGAGCCCGAAAGCGCGGCGAATGCGGTAGATTGTATAGAAGAGAATGCTGTTGCGACCGGTCACGCTCACCGGGCAGATAGCTCGTGCATTCCTGCGCGCATACGTCACGAAACTCTTCGTCCAGTCGAACTCGCGAAGTTTCTCACCACGCACACGCGCGGTGCGCCCGGCCGGGAAGACGAGTACGGGGGCATCGGAGGCGAACGCCTTCGCATAGATGCCGGCCACCGCGGCATTGCCACGGTACCGATCGATGGGAACCATGACCGGCTCGAGCGGAGGAACGCGAGCGAGAATCTCATTCGCCGGCAGGAGCACCGATCCGAATCGGCGCTTGAGTAGCGCAATGAGTGCCACACCCTCGATCGCCCCGGTTGGATGGTTCGAGCAGAATACCGGGGGCCGACCATTCGCCGTCTGCAGGTGCTCGAGTCCCTCCACATGCAGGCGGATGTCGAGCCGTTCGAGCACGTATTCGCAGAACTCTGCCGTTTCCATATGTGCGAAGCGCGGGATAAAACGATTCAGCAGCTCGGCGTGGAGAATGCTTTCGAGTAGCGCGAATGTACCCGGCGGCAGCCGGCCGGCGAGTTTCGGTGATCGTTCGCTGAATAGCCGTCGCACGTCAAAGATGCGTCCTGACTGCTCTTTCGTTTCGGAAAGCTTCCGGCTGACTGTGCCGGGCTGTGCAGCGATGACTCGTTCACCGCTCGTATCGCTGTGCGTCGCCGATCGGCAGCCGGTACGGCTTCGCGCGGGGCGTCGACCGATCGAGACCCGCGGTCTCCAGGTGCGCATCGCTCGCACCGCTCCGCGCTCGGGAATCTCCCGATATCCCATAGATACGTCTCCCGAATCGACCTCAACCGCGGTGAGACTCACCGATCGCCCGTCCTCGCGTACCATTCGGATACCGAGTGCCGGGTCGGCGCGGTGACGGAACTCGTGACAGCGGGCGAGTGTCCGGCGCATGTCGACTGCGGACCGTGTGTCAGGAAGCCGTTCCCCATTCGCAACTCTGTCGAACACGTCGAAGCGGAAGCGTTCCACAACGTCCGGACGATAACCGGATGTGGTGACCGGCGGTATGTTCACCGTCGATCTGTATAGCGCGCTCCCCTCCTTCAGAAATGCGACCGGATCGCGATGCGCGCCGAACTGTATTATGCAGAAGTCCGGTACCCGATCGACCGGCCATTCGTGCAGCAGCTGTTCGGTGAATTCGACGGAACCTGATTGCTGCAGATGGCGGACAAGCTGGCCGCGACTTGGACGAGGTACATTTGGATCGGTCGGTGAATTCTCGAGACGTGCGATCTCAATTGCCTGTTCGCGAAGTCCACGGCCGATCGGCCCCCCGAAGGTGTTAACAATACAGTGGGTAACCCCGAATTCGTTTACGCCTATCCACGTCCCGCCGCGATCGACGTCGGTCGGTGCAACGTGAGCTATACCGTCGAGAAAGCGAATGGCCGGCGGCCGTGCCCTCGCACGCGAACGCAGCTCGTCCCGTGTAAAGAGAAGCCGGTAGCCGTCTCTGTGGCAGTGCCATGTGAGGGTGCACATGCTTGTCAGAAATCAGCGCGAAGCCTTCTCGTGGCGCAAGGTCGATGGCGCAACGCCGAACGAATCGGGTACCGACCCGCCGAGCAGCTCGTAAATCATCCGTATGATCGCCATGTGATGTACGGTATGGCTTGTCAGAAACATGAGCTCACGCCCGAAGGTGCTTCCGATCTCTTGTGAGCCTTCGTCGTCACTATAGACGAGCACGAGCGACTCGTCCTGACTTCCCGCACGTCGTTGAATCGAGTGCTTCAGCTCGGTGGTAAATGAAGCCGCGCGTTCGGGATCCTGCTCGAGTTTCTCGTCCCGTTCTCGTGAGTCGTAATCTATAACACCCGCGTTCGCGTTGAGCACGAGCTGATAGAACTCGAGAACATGGCGCACATGTTTACCGATACCGCCCCGAGCGAATGGTGGACGCATCTCCACGTACCATTCACGTGTTGTCTCGAGCAGCAGGTCGTGGATCTGTTCAAGATATGCGACGTTCTCCGAGATCAACCTGTCCAATTGTTTGGGCATAACGATTTCGATCGTATCTCAAGTCCGTCGTTTTCGCAAGTCGTTGTACATACAATCAATATGATTTCTCGGTTGCCGCGCTACGGTGTCGGAAAGGCGAAGTAGATGCCGAGCCCGTACAGTGCATGTTCGATTGCTACCGCAAGCAGCGATCGATAGCGTTCCATGAAGAAACCGCGATATGCGATCGTCTGAGGACACACAGAGAATGAGAAGCCACAATCGCGGATTCTCCCGCACAACATAGAAGAGGTACTCAGGTGTGATGAGTGCCACCGCAACCGTCGTCACGACTGCAAAGAGGGCGAATCGCTCAAATGCCGGCGCGAGATCGCGAAACCCCGCGAGACCGAATGAAAAGGCGCGATACAGCCGGTATCGCCGCGAACAGAACGAACGCCTCTGCCGCGAGCAGCGGCGGGTTCGAAGGGTGGCGCGACCGGACTGGACGATCGGACAACTCGGCTACATTTCTCCGTTCGAGAGCCGGGAGAAGCTGTGACGGAGCGCGAACGACTGCCCTTCATCAGTATGCAGATCGGCGAACCTGATCTGGAGGGTATCTTCCGAGAAATCCTCCGCAGCGCGTAGTACGTTGCTGCGCAGCTCACGGCACACCGGACACGACGGATCGTGAATCTGCACCACCGTCGGAGTACCGTCTCCCTGTGCATCAGCACGCATATGCTGGGCGATTCCGAACGCGGCCGCAGCCGAGCCTGCAAGGAGAATCGCCGCGAAAAGGAGATAACGACGTTGCCGGCGACGGAACATGTGGTAGTGCCACGCACGCCCCCGCTCTCGTCTTCGCTGCGGCGTCTTACCCTTCGCATTTCGTGACATACTCTCTGCTCCGTATACTTGATACTACAACTAATTTGCGCGCGGATCCATCGAAAATACTTATCCATTGAGACTAACACCGCACATCGAGTTTCTGAGGTTCCTTTCTCATCTGCTTCGTGACAGCGCGGTGATCCATCCGATGCAGGAGAAAATCCAGACGATACTACCGAGAAGCGAGAGGGTGTCTCCGGAACGCAGTCCTGCTGCGACGAAGAGCAACCCGGAGAGAGTGAATCCACACAGACCGACAATTTCCGTATTCATCTTCATGCTGAGTTCCGACTCCGACACTATAGGCCCGGAAATAGATTGTAGACGCAACTACGGCGTTTGGTTAAGCTAATGAACGAGATTCTTATGAGCCAGAGCAATTGTAGCCGAAAACCGAGCGATCCGAAGCTGATCGAACAGCTGGAGCAAATCCCCGAGATCTGCCCTGCCACGCAAGTTGGCAAGGCGTACAAGTCGATCCTTCGGATATTCGACGAAGAGTTTCGCGACGCCTGCATTACATCGACCCAATTCGCGGTGTTAGTTCATATCGGAATTCTCGGTGAGCCGAGTGGATCCCGGCTCGCGGCGAAGCTCGGGTCCGACCCGAGTACCATCTCCCGGATTCTCGACACGCTGGAGCATAAGGAAATGGTCAACAGCCGGCCGGGGACCGACCGTCGAACCCACCTCTATTCTCTGACCGAAACCGGCCGAACCGCGATAGAGGACGGTCTGGCGAGTTGGGAACGTGCCCGCTCCCGCGTGCTCTCGAACGTCGATGAAGGTGAGTGGCGCCATACTCTCGAGTCGTTGCAAGGGTTGAGTGCCGTTCATTGATAGCGTAGGGGAATGTTCCTCCAGAGTGTAACGCGAGGGGCATCGGTTCGGTGGGATCGCGACAAGGCGCATCGGGTTCGTCCATACTTGCCGGCTAAGTCCCGAGTTCTCGATATCGGGGCGGGGAAGGGCGGCGTTACTCGGCTCCTTCGCCGGTGGGGCTATGACACAGTTCCGGTCGATGTCCGCGATTCCAGCAACTTCGACGATGTGCGTCCGTTGCTTTATGACGGCCGTAATCTGCCGTTTTCCGACAACTCTTTCGATGTCGTGCTGCTTCTCACCGTTCTTCACCACACCCCGAATCCGGATGCTGTCCTCGCGGAGGCCGCGCGGGTCTGTCGCAGGCGGGTCATCATCCTCGAGGACACCTATTACGCACCGCTCAAACGGCGACTTCTCTGGGTTGCCGACAGTCTTATGAATCGGGAGTTCCGTAGTCACCCTCATACGAATCGAACACGACGCCAATGGCGCGATACTCTCGCCGGGATGGGCCTTGACCTCGTTGCAGAATCAAACGAACGCGTTCTCGGATTCTTCGATCAGACCGTGTTTGTCTGTGACGTGATTTCGGATGTTTGATGCGAAGCCACATCGAGAACCTGGTCTCCATGCCTCTTTCCGATACTGTCGACGAACCGTTCCCAGGTCGCCGCCTTCGCGAGTCGGTACGCTTCCCGAAGCTCTTTGGACGCTTCAGATTCGTGTCCGCTGTCGGAGAGATAGCGCGAATAGTGGTAGCGAGCGGGAATCAGTGTATTCACATACCTTGCCTGCTGCGAGATCTCTATCGCCTTCCGGAACAACGTCCCCATATCACCGATATCCACGCCGTAATAGTCGGCGATCGAGCTCAAATCGCGTGGGGCTTCGGGCGACTTGGGGGCAGCCTTCCGCAGCGTCCGCGCAAGGCTCAGCAGCGCAAGCCCGTTCTCCGGGTCGCTGCCCACTTCCCGAACTGCAGCGAGATGATATGAGCAGAGCGAGATGACCCGGTCGGTATTACCGGTGCGAGCGTAGAGCGCACAGAGATAGGAGAGTGGATATCCGTAATACCCCCTTGCCCCGAGATCGCGCATGATCCGCAGTGAATCGCGAAGGTAGTAGAGCGCCTTTCGGTTGTCGTCCATTTTGTAGTAGGTAGCCCCAATGCTGAACAGCGTATACGCAATAGCAAGCTGCTCCCCCGTGCTCTCGGCTATCTCCCGGGCCTCTTCGAAGAGTTCGATGGCGCCGGCGAAGTCGCCGCGGCGATCTCGAAGCACGCCGAGATTCAGCACTGCCGCCGAGGCGCCGCTTCGGTATCCGGTCTTCCGATAGACCTCGAGTACTCGCTCGAAGTACTCTTGCGACCGTTCGAGATCGCCCTCGTACTGCATCAGGACTGCAAGGTCGTAGAGCGGATACGTGGTCAACTGCTGGTCGCCGTACGCTTGAAGTCGTGACTCCGCCTGGCGGTAGAGCTCGCGGGCTCGAGGGTAATCGTTGCGATCGCGGTGGATTACTCCGGCGAGATAAAGAGCAAGTCCCTCGTTCTTCGGATCCGCGGCTTGTTGTGCCGCTTTGATCGCCTTCGAAACCCCGTGCTCCGCCTCCTGCAGTCTCCCTTCGGCCCACTGCGCGCGTGCAAGGCTCAGCAAGGCCTCCGCGGTAAGGTGCGCATCGTCGGTCATTTGTGCCGTTTCGACCGACTGCTGCCCGATTCGCATCGCCTCGCGCGTGCGTCCCATTCGTTGGTGTATACCGGTCAGCGACGTAAGAATGGACGACCGAGCGTGCAGATCCTCGGTCAACACTGCCGCACCGAGGCCGTAGGTGAGTGCATCGGTCGCCTTATCCCAATCACCGGTAATATCATAAATGTGCCCGATTTCGACAAAAGCGCGTAGTTTCTCGTCGTTACTCACACACTGTGCGAGATACTCGCGAAGAAATTCCACGGCTTTCTCGTTCAGGTAGTGCTCGCAAGCGTACTCGTAGGCCCGCCAGAGTTGTTGAAGAGTCTCCGCTCGCCGGTCGCCTCGATTTGCGTGATACGCCAACTCGGCGGCATGCGACGGATCGTCGCCGAATCTCGAATAGAGGGCATCGAATACCGATGAGTGCAATCGTTCGCGCTCGGAATCGAGCTGCATTGCTACGATCGCTTCGCGGACAAGCGATTGAGTGAACCGGTATGCGCCTGATTCGGTACACTCCCAGAGCCTTGCCGTTCGTCCCTCTTCGAGCGCGCTGTCGGGATCATCGACGGCGTGCACCATTCGCACTGTTTCGGCATCGAACTCGAGTCCGATGATCGCTGCCGCGGCACAGAGCTCTCGTACCCGCTGCGGCAGTGCATCGATACGCTCGGTCAACACAGCAGAGATGTTCTGGGGAATTCCGGATTGATTCGCCGGGACCGTGAATCCGTCCGGTCCCTGTTGAAGGTAACCGAAGTCATGGAGATAACGGAGCATCTCATCGGCATAGAACGGATTGCCGCCGACACGCGCTTTCAGAAACTCCCCGAGTGCCGAGTCGGCAGGTCCCCCGAGTACGGCGGCAGCGAGCCCGGTGAGTGCATCCTCCTCGAGAGGTCCGAGCTGAATCATGGAGCGATGCGACTCTCCAACTTCGGAAAGATCGATGCTGCCGGGCAGTTCCGCGGCGCGCGAAATGAGGATCACCGATATACCTTCACCCGTGTTTGCATTAAGCGCGCTGCCGAGAGCCTCCGCGCTGTCCTCATCGATCGCGTGCAGGTCGTCGACCACAAAGATCGGGCGGTTGACCCGTGCGAGGAGCGCGAGTGTGTTAGAGATCGCATCGAAGGTCATTTCGCGGCGTCCGCGAGGTTCTCTCTCCTCGTATCTGGAGCCGCCCGGCAGCCGCTCCAGCACCGGAAGCGCATCGGCCGACTCTCGAATCGGCTCTAGCAGTTCTTCGTCGAGTGTCTCGACTCGGTGAACAAGCGATTCGATCCAGCTCCCGATCGACCCCGCCTCCGGGGGATCGATGCCGAGGGCGATACAGAGTGCAGGGACGAGGCCTTGAAACAGATTAAGGCTCTTTCGAAGGATCGGATCGGCGGAAAGTCGAATGATTGCCCGACGACCTTGGTGTTCGGTCAGCGCCGCATCGACGAGCGCCGACTTACCGATTCCGGGGTCGCCGGTTATCTGCATGATTCGCACTTTCTGTTCGTCCGTCGATCGTTGGTATTCGTCGTCGAGCCATGAGCGTAGCGTGGAAAGCTCAGATTCTCGTCCCGATAGGACGCGTTTACGCGAGAGCTGCGTGCTCGCCTCGGATGCATCGCGCTTCGTGCTGAGAGACCGAACGAGAACCGGTTCACTGAATCCTTTTAGTTCGAGTGCACGGGTCTCCGAGTCGAGTGTCGCCGGATCGAGCGAAGAATCGACCTCTTGCTCTACCAGAACTTCCGCGGAAGCGGCTGCGACGGCAATGCGCGCGGATCGATTCACGGTTTCGCCGAGTGCGGTATACGTTGCGCGAGTTCGGCCGCCCACGAATCCGGCGAAGACGACACCTCCGGCCAAACCGATTCGACACCGATCGCCGAGCGACGCCAGGATCTCTCTCCCGAAACGCGCAGCACGTTCGGCGTTGCGTCCAAGCGAACGTGGGGCGCCGAAGAGAACGAGCATCACACACCCCTTGTCGCCGAAATCAAGCAGATCGAAGTAGCCCCCGTACTCTTCGGCACTCCGGATTACGCCGCCTACAGTCTCGTCGATCTCTTCGTGCGTCTGTCCGGCATCGGCGACGATGAACGCCGATACGATATCGCGGAATTCGCCGGCAGAAATCGACGCATAATTCTCCGGCGGTCGAAATCTACTCTGAATGTCATGTTCCGGAGCGTCACCGGGCGCGAGAACATCCGGTGATGCGGAACTCGACGCGTCGGCATCGCCGGCCACTGAGCCACGACCCACTGAAACGCCATCCGGGGAAGCATCGCCCGTTGACACCGATTCCGCGGTGTTCGGCCTCTGAATGCGGGCGAACTCCTTACCGCCTTCTCGTACGAGGAAGGCCGCGCCGAGCGAATCGGCTGAGTTGGCGGAAATCGTTATCTGTCCGGCTTCGCACACCTCTTCGGCGGCGATCGCCTCTTCGACCGCTTGCCCCCGCAGATACCAGTTCAGCGGGCCCTCTTCGGGACCGACGATCCCCCAATCGATCGAGCCTCCGCCGAGGCCTATAGTCGCTTCGATCGAGAAATCTCCGAACGGAGTTCGCTGGATGTGCTCCCGGTCGATAACGGTGCGGCACGCGACGGCGGCCGTTGCTGCCCGGTCGAGAGCACGTGCGTCGGCAGCGCCGTCTTCGGAATTGCCACCATTGAGGAAGATGGCGGTAAATGCGTCGCCGGCAAAGCTCGCGATGAATCCTCCTTCGCGATGGACCGCGTCGATCATCGGCTCGAAGACGCGGTTGATCACGAGCGACACGGTTTCCGCACCGGACTTACCGTGCCGCATGAGCTCAGAGGTGAGAACTGTGAAGCCGGAGATATCGAGAAAGAGAGACGCGGCTGGTTCACTGCCGTTTCTCTCTTGAGCGTGTGTCCGCTCTGCGATGAATCGAGGCACGAGTGTTCGGGTCATTGTCTGGTTCCGTCCCGGTTCTTGCGGTACATCGGCTTGCCGCTGTACTATTCACGCGATCTGAGGTTACTCATATTAACACTATTTTATTGTAGCTACAAGTAACGGCCCGTACTTCGCTCGTGCGTTTCGCAGCAGCGACGATCGTGAGTGGTCGCAGACGCGGCGCCGACCCCCCGGAACATATGACAGGAAAAACCGCAAAACTACTGAGACTGATCATTGCCGTTGCTCTTCTTGGGCTTATCGCATCAGGAGGATACCTCTCCTGGGCGCTCCTGGTTCCGGTCGGCACCGATGCCGAGGAAACGGTCGAATTCCCGATCGCCCGCGGCCAGTCGCTTCGGCGGGTCACACTCAATCTTGCGGCGGCGGGGTTGATCCGCGACCCGCGGATTCTCGAGTTGTATGGTCGGGTCTTAGATGCGGCGCCGAGAGTGAGAGCCGGCACATATCCGCTGAGTGCGGCTCAACGACCGGTCGACATCCTCTCCGACATTGTCTACGGCCGCGCGCTCGACGAGAGCATTCGAGTCACCATACCGGAAGGGTGGCGCATCGAGCAGATTGCCGGGAGGTTGGAGGCGTTCGGTGTAGTGGGTGCCGAGGCTTTCACCGACGCCGCGGTTATGAGTGATCGCTATCGCCGGTTTGCGTTTCTGGATGAACTGGAGGATGGTGAAACGCTCGAAGGATTTCTCTATCCGGAGACGTATCGTTTCGACGAGGGTAGTAACCCCGAGGATGTCGTGGGGCGAATGCTGGCAGCGTTCGACGACCGGGCGGCCGAGTTGCTGCTCGGTAGCGATGCCGAAGAGCGACGTCTGTCGATCCGCGAGATAGTGACGCTTGCGAGTATCGTCCAGCACGAGTCGCCGACCCCCGACATGCCGCTGGTCGCCGGCGTCTTCGATAATCGGCTGCGGGAAGGACGCAGGCTCGAGTCGGACGCAACGGTGAACTACGCCCTCGGTACCGCGGAGCGCCGGCCGACGTTCGCGCAGGTGCTGACCCAGCACCCGTTCAACACGTATCAGCGTGACGGATTGCCGCCGTGGCCGATCGGCAATCCGGGCCGTGACGCCATAGAGGCGGCGGTGAATCCAGCCGAGCACTCGTACTACTTCTTTCTCCATCCGCTCGACGGAAGAACGATTCTATCCCGCACCTACGCCGAACATCGGGAAAGAGCCGAGCGCTACCTCGAGCGATAGCGGGGTGCGATTGCGTTGCGCCGACCGGCCGGTTACAATGCAGTTACCGGCTATTCAATTTGATAATCAAACGTAACGGAGAATCACACATGCCTGAAATCGCGAAGGGCCTTGAGGGAGTCGTAGCGGCGGAAAGCCGCATCTGCAAGATCGATGGCCAGAACGGGAAGCTGTACTATCTCGGCTATTCGATAGAAGATCTGGTTAAGAGCTGTTCTTTCGAGGAAGTCACCTTTCTCCTGCTCAACGGTCAGCTGCCGAACCGTGCACAACTCGACGAGTTCTCGAAGTCGATGCGATCTCAGCGGTCGCTTCCCGATCCGGTTGTGCGCATGATCCGCGAATTTCCCGATCGGTCTCATCCTATGGAAATGCTGCAGGCCGCCGTGCTCTACCTCGCCGGATACCGTGCCGAGGGCAACGAGGCCGCCGATCCGAACGACTGCCGGAAGGCCGTCCATCTGATCGCCCAACTGCCCACGGTGATTGCAGTCTGGCAACGAGCGCGTGAAGGTAAGAAACCGATCGAGCCCCGTTCCGATCTCAGCCATGGAGCGAACTTCCTCTATATGCTCAGCGGCGACGAACCGGGAGAGGTAATCGGACGCGTAATGGACGGGTGCCTCGTGCTCCATGCCGAGCATAGTTTCAACGCCTCCACCTTCACCGGTCGCGTAGTCGCATCGACCCTCAGTACCTGCTACAGCTCGATTTCGGCGGCAATAGGAGCGCTGTACGGTAGCCTCCACGGCGGAGCGAACGAGCGGGTCATGGAGATGGCCGACAAAATCGTCGAGCCGGAAAAAGCCGCGGAGTGGGTGAATCGTGCCCTCGACAAAAAAGAGAAGATCATGGGGATGGGACACCGGGTCTATCGGGCCAAGGATCCGCGCGCGATCATTATCGAGGAATACCTCGAGGAGCTCACCGAAACGACCGGCGACGCCGGATACTTCAAACTGCTCAAAGAGGTCGAACGGACGTTCCGGGAGCGCATGGAAGAGAAGGGCAAGCCGATCTACCCGAACGTCGATTTCTTCTCCGGTGCGGTGTATCGAATGCTCGGCATCCCGACGATCCTCTTCACGCCGGTGTTCGCGATGTCACGAATCTCAGGTTGGCTCAGCCACATAATCGAACAACTTGAGGACAACCGCATCTACCGGCCGACCGCCCACTACGTCGGGGAAATCGGAAAGAAGATCGTGCCACTGGAACAGCGGTAAGCACACCGGCGGGGGACACCGCCGGAGGGCAAGGCGCCGGGCCGTAGGTCAAGCGCCGGCAGGTTAAGCGTCGGGACCTCAAGCGTCGGGACCTCAAGCATCGGGAACCCGGCGCTCCAGCTCACCGATCCACGTGCCGGCGCCGATGTCGCTCGGGGCGCGCCAGTCGCCTCTCGGCGAAAGCGAGCCGCCTGAGCCGATCTTCGGACCGTTCGGGATACAGGTCCGTTTGAACTGACTGGTGGCGAAGAAGCGTCTGAGAAAGAGTCGCAGCCACCGCTTGATTTCGGTGAGCGAGTACTCGTTGCGTTCGCTGTCGGGAATATCGGCGGGCCACTCTCCGCGGTCCCGGTTCGACCACGCCTGGACGGCGAGATACGCCACCTTCGACGGCTGAAAGCCGAATCTGGACACGTAGTAGAGTTGGAAGTCCTGCAGCTCGTACGGTCCGATCGCCTCTTCGGTCCGTTGCGCCGGCGTGTCGCTGTTTTCTCCCGGTACGAGCTCCGGAGAGATCTCGGTCGCCACGACGTCGCGCAGGATAGCGGCGGCCGCCTCGCCTACCTCTCCACTGTCGGCAACCCAGCGGATCAGGTGTCTGATCAACGTTTTGGGAACCGAGGCGTTCACGCCGTAGTGACTCATATGATCGCCTACGCCGTATGTCGTCCAGCCGAGCGCAAGCTCGCTGAGATCGCCGGTTCCGAGTACCAGGCCGCCGGTCATATTCGCAAGGCGGAAGAGGTGGCTGGTGCGCTCGCCGGCCTGCACGTTTTCGAAGGTAACATCATAAACCTCATTTCCGTCGGCGTACGGGTGGCCGATATCGCGAAGCATCTGCATGCAGCTCTCACGGATGTCGATCTCGCCGGCGTCCACACCGAGCGCCTCCATGAGCGCGTGGGCGTTCGCCAGCGTCCGGTCGGAGGTTGCGAACCCGGGCATGGTCCGGGCAACGATGTTCGTGCGCGGAAGGCCGAGACGGTCCGCCGCGCGACACGCAACGATGAGCGCGTGGGTCGAATCGAGGCCGCCGGAGACACCGATCACGATCCGATCGATTCCGGTCGCACGCAGCCGCTGCGCGAGCGCCTGCACCTGTATGTTGTACGCCTCGAAACAGCGTTCGGCCCTTCGGTTCGGGTCCGACGGGACGTACGGGAAGCGGGCAACCGCACGCGCGAGCTCGGTGACTCCCTCGGCAGGCTTGAGGTCGCGGACGGTGACACGCCGAAAGCCGTCTCCGGTCGAAGCGTCCGAAAAGGTCGTCATCCGCATCCGCTCGCTTCGCAGCAGCTCGATATCGATATCGGCGAAAATCAGCTGCTCTTCGGCGAGAAAGCGCTCTGATTCGGCGAGCGCACGGCCGTTCTCGTAGATCATCGCATGGCCGTCCCAGGCGAGATCGTTCGTGCTCTCGCCTTCGCCGGCGCCGGAGTAGACATACGCGGCGAGACAGCGGGCGCTCTGTCCGCAGGCCAGAAGGCGACGGTAGTCGGCCTTCGCGATCGTGATATTGCTGGCACTGAGGTTGACAAGCACCGTGGCGCCGGCCAACGCGGCATGAGTCGACGGCGGAACGGGAGCCCACACATCCTCACAGATTTCCATGTGGATGTTCATCCCCGCGCACCCCGGCACCTCGATGATCACATCCGTGCCGAACGGCGCGCGCTGCCCGGCGAGCACGATCTCGGCGCCTGAGGCCACCTCCGCGCCGGAGGCGAAGTGTCTCTTCTCGTAAAACTCGCGATAGTTCGGGATAAACTGTTTCGGCGTGACCGCTAATAGGCGGCCGTGGCAGCAGGCGACCGCACAGTTGTAGAGCCGGTCGCCCTCGAGCACCGGCAGTCCGGCGCAGATAACCGCGTCGATGGTCATACTCTCGCGCAGCAGATCCTCGAGCGCGCGTTCGGCCGCCTCGATAATAGAGCGCTGCTGGAAGAGATCGTCGAGCGCGTAGCCGGTCAAGCCGAGCTCGGGAAAGACTACCACGCGGGCGCCGCCGCCCGCCGCCCGCCGCGCGAGCGCCGCGGTCGCCTCCGCATTCCGCCCCGGCTGCGCCGCGTACTGTCGCGGCACGGCGGCGGCCACGCGTGAGAATCCGTGACTGAACGGGCTGTGAAACGCGCCAGCCATACGCTGATACTACCCTACCGAGTAGATGCTTTCGAGTGTTTTCACACCCTCGGCAACATGCTCGGCGGAGTTGTCGAGCGCACTCTTCTGCTCCGCCGATAGCGGCAGCTCGTAGATTTCCTCTATGCCGTTCGCACCGAGTTTGACCGGTACGCCGAGGAATATGTCGTGGTAGCCGTATTCGCCGCGCAGGTACGCACTTGCCGCACAGATGCGTTTGCGTCCGGTCAGCATCCCTTCGACCATCCTGGCAACTGAGGCCGCCGGAGCGTAGTACGCACTTCCGGTCTTCAGATACTTCACTATCTCGCCGCCGCCGGTCTTCGTGCGGGCGGCGAGCGCCTCCAACGTCTCGTCGTCGAGCAGCTCGTCGATACCGAACCCGGCATACGAGGTATAGGCGCTGACCGGCACCATGGTGTCGCCGTGCCCGCCGAGCACCATCGCCTTCGCGTCGCCCGGCCATCCGCCGAGCTTCTCCGCCATGAAGTACTGGAAGCGGGTAGAGTCGAGCACCCCCGCCATTCCGACGACGCGGCGAATATCGAAGCCGCTCTCGCGGTAGAGCACCATGCAGATGACATCGAGCGGATTTGCGACCCCGACGATGATCGAGCGCGGGGCGTAGCGGCGGATCTGCTGTGCCGCGGTTTTCGCGATCCCGACATTGGTCTTGAGCAGATCCATGCGGTCCATGCCCGGCTTTCGCGCGATCCCGGCGGTATGTACGACAACGTCGC